>NZ_JBHGZU010000009.1:0-235710 GCF_042610415.1 Pseudomonas sp. MD330_10 | reverse complement strand
TACTGGTCGCTACCTCACGCCGGATCCGGTGAAGTTGGCGGGTGGGATCAATGGGTATCGGTATGTGCCTAACCCTACGGGGTGGGTGGATCCGCTGGGGCTAAACTCATGTCCTGGTACCGATTGTCAACCGAAGCGCAATGCTGACAAGCCGGAACAGCGTGTCAAGTTAAATGAAGGCGAGCCAAAACTACCAAAAGGTGCGGATAGTAAGCTATACAGAAATGGTGCATTTAAAAGAGCAAAATTAATAGGTAACGTACCAAGACAGCAACATCCCACCAAAACATATAAAGTAAAAATCAAAGATCAAGATCAATACACTGAGGGTCGAGTTTATGTATTTGAGTTAAACGAGCGTAAAATTGAGATACACGAACACTCTCTCGGCCATAAAAAAGGTAATCTCGGGCCACATTTCAATACAGAAATCAGCATAAAAGACAAAAAGATACCATTGAAAAACAACACGAACAACCATTCTTACTTCAAGAGATAGATATGAAATCAGTGTTCATTAGAGAAATAGGCATCCATCCATGGGACCAGCCGCATGGGTGCAACGATGAAAACTATATAACAATAACTTTACTTAATCAGAATTACGAAGGTGCCTGGAAAACCTGGTGCGAGTTCAGTTCGCCGCTTACAAAAAAATTCAATACCCTCGTTCACTGGCACACAAGGCTAACCCCTTACCTCAATAAGACTCAAGAGTACGTATCAAAAAAAGAGTTTTCCAAAAAAGCGAAAGCAGGCGATATTTTTAGAAAAAATGAGCTAACAGGAATTTACTCCAAAATAGTACAACTAAATACTGATCCCTTTTGCATAGACCCTATGCGTATGACCGATTATCGAACCTCCATTACAATAATGCAAAAAAACAGCGTAAATCTAGAAAACTTGTGGCAGCAACTATGTAATCTTACAGACATCTCAAACACTGACGACTTCAAACTAATACTTAGCGAAAAAAGCTCTATCTCCTTTAGATTTTACGACACAGAAACATATGGCGCAGCTCAAGCAATATGCCACTCAGAGCACTTACCTCTTTTAAACAAAATTATTACAGAGATGAAAATTGAAGAGATTTCTCAGAATGACGTTTATGCGTACCTCCACAGTTAAACAATACAAGCAAAAAAATTTAATCCATAACAATCGAAAAGATAAAAACCCACCAGGAATAGCTATGCAATTAAAGCACCCAACTCATAGCTCATAAAATCAACCTCATCTACCTAAACAAAGCTACCTTTAAAAATCGGTGACAATTCACACCCTTACTTCAAGAGCCAAAAATGACGACTGTATATATAAATGAATATGGAGTAAGGCCATGGGAAAGTGCACACCCAACAAATGACGCCAGATTCACCACTACGACATTGTTAAGCCATAATTTCGAAAGCGCTTGGAGATCATGTTGCTCGGTGGTAGAGCAACTGCCAGAGGACTGGTCAATTAAAAGAGAATGGCATTCAGCGCAGCCGGCTGAATTCAATTCAAAAACCGAAGAGTATCTATTTAAAAAAAATACGATCAAAACAATTCAAGACCAAGACTTTTTTAAAAAAAATGAAAATAGCAATATCTACTCAACAATCAAAAACCTCCCTAACAACCCCAAAAAAATAGACAATCAGATCTTTGAAGGCTCGCACAACGTCATTTTAATTATTCAAAAAAAAGAAATTGCCATTGAGGATCTCTGGTCAGAAATGACCATATTTGAAAAGCATATTACTGCGGAAAAAATCAGCTCATTCTTTGAATCTCAAACCGACATACTGATATGTAGGTTTTACGAAGCTGAAACACATGCCGCAGCTCAATTCATTTACCATACAAACATCGAAAATCAAAAAATTATAGAAGCTTCTAAAATGCGATTTAAAAAAATAGGCATTGAAGATGTCCACTTTCACATAAACACCAAATAGGACCACCACTTCGATTTATACGCTCTCCAATACGAGTGCAACTGACACGCAAAAAGCACCCTATATAACTTCTGACTTAAGTATGTGAGGCATTGCGCCAACGTCCCGTTCCCGCTTATACGGAATTTTGATATGAGACATAAGCCCAGACTCTCAATTTTGCGCAGTCTTCTTTTCACATACAACATTGAAAATCTAGACGATCATGAAAGAGAGAATTTTATTACATCAAAAAATGTAAATGATGAAAAAGAACTTTCAGAGCTATTTGATGAACTAACCAAACCCGAATTCGCATCCTATGGATACTTAGAGCGTAAGTGGCATACAGATACCATTGGCTACTTTCTGAGGACCGACGAATCTTTTGAATCAGTTTTTCATAATTTCGACACATATTTTGACGACGAGATATTTGACAAAAGAAATTTTATGAAAGTACTTCTAGACTGCCTAATAAAATATAACGAGGAAATCAAAGGGCACGAGTCAAAAAATCATAACTTATGACAATCAAAAAAATACAACCCACCACGAGGAATATTTATGCAGTTAAGCACCCAATTCAAAACTCATAGAATGCAATTCACCTGCCTAAACGAAGCCACAACAAGAGAGCGGATAAGTAAAAATTACATCATAGACAAAAAAACACAGACTTGAATTATCGACACCGAAGATCTTTAGTCGATCTGTTAAACACTGCACTGAGCGATGACAGCTATGATTTTTCGACAGTATTGCGCCAGGTACCTGGTTTTTACTGCACACTGCCTTGGGGCTGGAGCGATATGGAAAACCCAAGAGGCTTTTTTGAGGATATTTACAGGCTGGCAACTCAAGGCTGGAAATACGACCTCCAAAAAGCCAGCCGAGAAGCCCCATCAACAGGGTAAGAACACCCACTACCTCACTGACGACCCCGCCCCTGTGGTCAGCGAGCTTGCCCGCGCTGGGCCGCGCAGCGGCCGGTCCGGACGGTGGGTATTTCAGGTGTGTCGGTGCTGTCTGTGTTTGGGGCTGCTACGCAGCCCAACGCAGGGCAAGCCTGCTCACCACAACGACAGGCTCAAGTTTCGAGTTAACCTACGGCGCTCATTCGTAGGGAATGAGCGCCAGCGTAGCGCTGCTTTTTCACCCCACTCTCACCCCCACTAAACCGACCGCAACCAACTCCCCTGCGCTGCGCTGACGCGGTTACGCCCGCCGCTTTTGGCCTGGTACAACGCCAGGTCGGCGTCGTTGAGCCAACTGATGGAATCGGCATGCCCCGGTTGGTAAGGCGCCAGGCCAATGCTCAGGCTGGCGCGCAGAGTGGGGTTTTGGTCGTAGGTCAGCGCATTGAAGCGATCACGCAGCGTATCCATAGCTTGCGTGGCGCGGTTGAGCGGCATGTCCGACAGGATCACGCAGAATTCATCGCCACCATATCGCCCCGCCTGGTCGGTGCTGCGCAGGTTCTGGCGCAGTACCTTGCTGAGCTGACGTAACACGATGTCGCCGGTCACGTGGCCGTAGGTGTCATTGATGAGTTTGAAGTGATCGATGTCGATCAAGGCAATCACCGCGCCCTGCTGTCCATCGCGACAGCGCTGGAACTCGTTCTCCAACTGATCTTTCCACGCGCCGTGGTTGAGCAGCCCGGACAAGCTGTCAGTACGGCTCAGGGCCAACAGTTCGCGCTTGTGGCGGGACAGGTTCTGGGCCTGGCGATAGCAGATCCAGCCGAGCACCAACGGGTACAGCATCAGGATCGGCAGGCAGGCATATAGCTGGGTCTGGCTGGTCATGGCGATAAAACCCGGCGCCACCCACCACCACCCGATGGCGACACCCAGCGCCTGCGCCAGCCAGCCGGCCAACACAAAGCGCGGCCCGCCAATAGATACGTTGTTCATGGACATCATCGACAGCACGGTGACACTGGGCAGCGGATTGAAATGCATGGCGGCGACCCAGAAGCCTCCGCAGAACGAGTCGAACAGCAGATGGCGGCGCTCGCTGTGAAGGGTCTGGCTGGCGCGTTTGGTCAGTTGAAACGATACATGGGGCCAGACAAACGCGTTGATCAGCATCCAGGCCCATATCCACGGCGGAGGCTCCAAGGGGGACATGGCAAAAACCACGCACACCACGCCCAAGGCCAATCCCAAGGCACGGGTTTTGTAGAGGCGTATGGCGAGCGGAAGTCCTTTTCCTCCGACGCTGGGCATGGCGGGGGTCAATCCTGGAGGAATGCCTCGAGTCTATCAGGGCGGCGGCAAATTGCCACCACGACCGATAAAGGCGTTGCTCAGTGGGAAAAACCCCGCGCAAGCATTAATGCGACCCCCAACAGCAGCACCGCCGTGGCGCGCTGCAACAACACGCGGCGCTGGGGGTTTTCCAGCACATGCTTGATGCGCTGACCGAAGTAGCAATACAAGCAGCCGCTGGCGAATTGCAGCAGCAGAAAGGTCAGCCCGAGGATGGCGATGTCCGCCGCCGAGCTGTGCTCCCCGGCCCCGGCGAACTGCGGGAACACCGCGCTGAACATAATGATGGTCTTGGGGTTGGAAAACCCAGTCAGCAAGCCTTTGCCAAACAGGCTGCGCGAACCTTCCACGGCTCCTGCCCTGTCGATCGACACGCCGTTGCTGGTCCACTGTTTGTAGGCCAGGTACAGGATGTAGGCGACGCCGACAAACTGGACGGTCTGAGTAATGGCCAGATTGCCCTTGATCAGTTCCGAGAAGCCCACGGCAAAGATCAGGATCGAAATCAGGTACGACACACTGGCGCCGATCTGCGCCGGGATCGAACTGCGCAGGCCGTCCTTCAAGCCCAGGCTCAGCAAGAGCAGGGTCATGGGGCCAGGGCTGAAGGTCATGGTGGCGCAAAACAACAGAAAGTAGAGAAACGAGGAGAGCGTTAATGAGGTTGTCATGATCCTGGTCCTTGGGTAGGAGAGTCGACTGTCTTGGCCTTGAGCCCCCTCTTCGACTCTCAGCGGTTTCTGGATGCGCACATATAAGTCGTCATAAGAAACGCGGAATCCATTGCTCACTTGCAGGGAAAATCGCCGTATCCAAGCGAGGTGGCCGGCAGTCTAGAGGAGCTACGTTGCACCAGGCAGGTAAAGTGATGCCTAATCCGGCCTCACTTCACCGGTAAAAGCACCAGCAAAGACAAGGAAGGTTTATGTTTGTATCCGCCATCGCCTTTGTGGACGGCACGCCGAAGGTGCAGCAGATCGTCGAAGCGTTCAGCCAGGCTATTGAAAACGGCGAATGGGCACCGGGTAGCAAATTGCCGTCGGTGCGCGAGTTGACCCAGACCCTGAGCGTCAGCAAATTCACCCTCAACGAAGCCCTCGACCGTCTGCGCGGCCGCAACCTGCTGACCTCCAGCCAGGGCCGCGGCTACTTTGTGGCGATGGGCAGCACGCGGCCAGCGTCGTCGACCTGGGTCGACCTACTGCCCCAGGACCTGCTCAGCGTCTTGCGTCGCCCGCTGGTGACCACCGACGGCGACCTGCGCCCCGGCGGCGGCCATTTGCCCGAAGCGTGGTTGAACAGCGACGCGCTCCGCCAGGCCATGCGCAGCGTGGTGCGCGCGCCGTCGCTGCGCATCGCCGGGCTGGGTACGCCAGCCGGTCTACTACCGCTGCGCCAGGCCCTGCAACACAAGTTGCACGGTGACGGATTGTCGGTGCCGGTGGAGCAAATCATCACCACCCCTAACACCGTGCAAGGCTTGGACATGCTTATGCGCCTGCTGGCGCGCCCCGGCGATACGGTGTTGCTGGATGCCCCGTGTTATTTCAACTTCCACGCCAATTTGGCGCTGCATGGGGTCAAGGTGGTGACCATCCAGCGTCGCCCGGACGGTTTCGACTTTACCGCTCTGGAACAGCTGCTGGCCGAACACCGTCCCAACCTGTACCTGACCACCAGCGTGCTGCATAACCCCACCGGCCATTCGTTCAGCCCGAGCCAAGCGTTCCGCCTGCTGCAGCTGACCCAGCATTACCACTGCCATATTGTCGAAGACGACCTCTACGGTGACTTGCACCCCAACCCACCGCCACGCCTGGCCAGCCTCGCCGGTCTTGAGCAGGTGACTTACCTGTCGGGGTTTTCCAAGATCCTCAGCGCCAACACCCGCGTCAGCTACGTGGTGGCCGCGCCGCAATTGGCGGCCAACCTGACCAATATGAAGTTGATGAGCGGCGGCGTGACCTCGGAGCTGTTCGAGCAGATCGTCTACCGCATGCTCAGCGAAGGCAGCTACGCCAAGCACCGCAAACGCATGGTGCAACGGCTGATGGAGGCCGGTGGTCGCGTGGAGCAATGGCTCAGGCGTTGTGGTTGTGAACTGCCGATGGCCTATGAAGGCGGCATGTTTATTTGGGCACGCCTGCCGCCGGGAGTGAACGGCGAACTGCTGGCCCAGGAGGCGTTGAAACGCAGCATGGTGCTGGCACCGGGGGCGTTATTCGGCTACGACACGATCCATCGCGATTCGATGCGCTTTAATGTGGCCCACAGCGACGACGCGCGCGTGCAGCGTGTCTTCGAAGCCCTGCTGCGTGAGGGTGCCGGCAAGTCTGGCGACTGATGCGGCCTAGGCTATACGTCGATTTTTTGCTTCGTCGTGTCCTCGTGCAGCCGTCAGGCGATGCGCCCAGCCCTTTACAAGCATGCGACGACGTATCCTGCTTGGCGGGTTTGACCAAGCCTGTTACACACCATATAGTGTGCCCACAAACAAAACAGACCACTACATAGTGTGCGACATCGGTGTTCACCGACCACACTCTGCGCAGTATTTCAATGCCTTGAAGCCTGCAAATCATCTAATTTTTGGACGGGCCCACCCCCGTCAGACCAGACCAGGAAGGAATATTTCGATGCTGAGTTGGGATGAAGTCGACAACGAAGACACCGGCCCAGCGGTGATCAAAGGCGCCAACGCCGGCCACGCCACCGAAGCCAACATGGACCGCCTCGACGGTGCCGGCGCCGCCGCCGCCATTGAAGCCCGCGCCGTCACCGCCAATGACTCCGCCGCCATCGTGCGCGCCAAGGCCGCCCTGGACAAACTCGACATCGCCGAAGGCCTCGCCGAACTCGAAGGCGCCTCCGCCCGCGTCGCTGTCGACGAAAAGCGCATGATCAACTGCCGCGCCGACCTCAACCAACTGGTGCCCTTCAAGTACGACTGGGCCTGGCAAAAGTACCTCGACGGCTGCGCCAACCACTGGATGCCGCAAGAGGTCAACATGACCGCCGACATCGCGCTGTGGAAAAACCCCGAAGGCCTTACCGACGACGAACGCCGCATCGTCATGCGTAACCTGGGCTTCTTCTCCACTGCCGATTCGTTGGTCGCCAACAACCTGGTGCTGGCCGTGTACCGCCTGATCACCAACCCGGAGTGCCGCCAGTACATCCTGCGCCAGGCCTTCGAAGAAGCGATCCACACCCACGCCTACCAGTACTGCATCGAATCGTTGGCCATGGATGAAGGCGAGATCTTCAACATGTACCGCGAGATCCCATCGGTGGCGAAGAAAGCCGCCTGGGGCCTGAAGTACACCCGTTCGATCTCCGATCCGAAGTTCGAAACCGGCACCGTCGACACCGACAAAGAACTGCTGCGCAACCTGGTCGCCTACTACTGCGTACTGGAAGGCATCTTCTTCTATTGCGGCTTCACCCAGATCCTCTCCATGGGCCGCCGCAATAAAATGACCGGCGTGGCCGAGCAGTTCCAATACATCCTGCGCGACGAATCGATGCACCTGAACTTCGGTATCGACGTGATCAACCAGATCAAAATCGAAAACCCACACCTGTGGGATGCCGAGATGAAGGAAGAAGCGACCCAGATGATCCTGCAAGGGACCCAACTGGAGATCGAATACGCGCGCGACACCATGCCGCGCGGTGTTCTCGGCATGAACGCAGCGATGATGGAGGATTACCTCAAGTTCATCGCCAATCGTCGCCTGTCGCAGATTGGCTTGAAGGAAGAGTATCCGGGGACCACCAACCCGTTCCCATGGATGAGCGAGATCATGGACTTGAAGAAAGAGAAAAACTTCTTCGAAACCCGCGTGATCGAGTACCAGACCGGCGGTGCGCTGAGCTGGGACTGATCCACGAACACGCATCAATGTGGGAGCGGGCTTGCCCGCCCCAACATGGGCGCCGCGGGGCGCTACAGACTTTGCTAATAGCCTTTTATGCCTAACCAAACCATCAAGACCCCCTGCGTCGGCCTGTGCTCCACCGTGTACGGTGACCTGGTCTGCCGGGGTTGCAAGCGTTATCACCATGAAGTGATCCAGTGGAATGGCTACAACGCCGAGGAAAAGCGCGCGGTGTGGCAGCGTCTGGAGCAGTTGCTGGTGCAGGTGATGGCCAGCAAGTTGGAAGTGTTCGACCCCGAACGCTTGCGTCAGCAGTTGCAGGACCGCCAGATCCGTTTTATGCCCCAGCAGTCGCCATATTGCTGGGCGTATCAGTTGATCGCGCGCGGTGCGCGGGTGATCTCCCGCCTGGATGCTTACGGTCTGGCGCTGTTGCCGGAGTTTCGCGAACGCCATCTGGCGGATTTGCGCGATGCCATTGATCGGGAGTTTTTCCTGTTGTCCGAGGCGCATTACCAGCGATATATCGCGCCGAATTTCCTCAAGGACGCCTTTGGGCCTGTTCTGATTGCCGCCTTATAGCGCTCAAATTCAGGCCGTTGTGTGTCACTTCATACCGCTCCAATCCTCGCGTGTGGTTAAAATGCCGCCCGCTCAACAACCCGATGCTCAACGATGACCCCAGACGCACTCGCTACCCTCCACGCTCACCTGCTGACGGCCCTGGCCAACCCGCCCAGTGAAACCCGACGCCTGTTCCACGGCCGTGGCCGTTGCTGGCCGGGCCTGGAGCAACTGACGGTGGATTGGCTGCAAGGCGTGCTGCTGGTCTCGTTATTCAAGGAGCCGCAGGCGGCACAGCTGGAAGCCCTGAAACAGCTGCTGCAAAGCGAGTTCAGCGCGCACACGGTTGCCCTGCAACACCGTTACTTGCCACAAAGCACCACCGAATGGCTGGTGGGGCAAGCGATCGACGAGCGGATCATCACCGAGGGCGGCCTGCGTTACCTGATCGACCTGGGTAAAAAGCAGAACACCGGGTTGTTCCTCGATATGCGCTACGGGCGCCAATGGGTGCGCGAACAGGCCAAGGGCCAGCGCGTGCTCAATCTGTTTGCCTACACCTGCGGCTTTTCCGTGGCGGCCATCGAAGGCGGTGCCGAGCATGTGGTGAATCTGGACATGGCGCGCGGCGCCCTGAGCCGTGGCCGCGATAATCATCGGCTCAACGGCCATGACCTGAGCGGCGTCACGTTTCTTGGCCATGACCTGTTCAAATCCTGGGCAAAAGTGATCAACAACGGCCCCTATGATCTGGTGATCATCGACCCGCCATCGTTCCAGAAAGGCAGTTTTCTGCTGACCAAGGACTATCAGCGCGTGCTGCGACGCCTGCCGGAACTGCTGACCGCTCAGGGCACGGTGCTGGCGTGCATGAACGATCCGGCCTTCGGCGAAGACTTCCTGATCGATGGCGTGACCCGCGAAGCGCCGGGGCTGCATTTCGTACAGCGCCTGGCGAACCCGCCGGAATTTCCCGACGTCGACCCACAAAGTGGCCTCAAAGCCCTGGTGTTTCGCCAGGGCTGATGCCGAAACGTCCTACGCTTGCTACCCTAAGCAAGACGCCGGGCGGTGAACCTTATCCCCCCCTTCCCGGTCGATACCTGCATTCCCCGGCCAGACTCGACCGCGTCACGTTGTCGGCTGCCCCGTTCCACCTTTGGAGAACCGCCCGTGATATCGACCCTGCATGTAGCCAGAATCAAAGCCTGGGGCGCCCACGGCTTTACCGCCACCGGTGTGGTCCTGGCCTTCCTGGCCACCCTGGCCCTGCTGGAAAACTCGCCTAAGGCTTGCCTGCTGTGGCTGGGCCTGGCGCTGGTGGTGGATGGCCTCGATGGCTCCCTGGCGCGGCGCGTCAATGTCAGCACGGTGCTGCCGAGCTTCGACGGTTCGGTGCTGGATTTGGTGATCGATTACCTCACCTACGTGTTTATCCCCGCGCTGTTTATCTACCGCTACATCGACCTGCCGGAGTTCACCCATCTGTTTACCGTGTCGGTGATCCTGGTGTCGTCCTTGTTCTGCTTCTGCAACGTCAATATGAAAAGCAAGGACAACTACTTCGTCGGCTTCCCCGCCGCCTGGAACGTGGTAGCCCTGTGCGTGTACATCATCCAGCCGGACGCGTGGGTCACCTTGCTGACGGTCATCGGTTTGGCCCTGCTGACCGTCACGCCGATGAAGTTTCTGCACCCGTTTCGGGTCAAGCGCTTTATGCCGATCAATATCGCGGTGACCACCATCTGGTTGCTGTGCAGCTTTTTGATGGTCGTGGATTATCCCAACACCAATCCGTGGACATTCGGCTTGTGGTCGCTGATGTCGGCGTACTTTCTGGGGATTTGCATCTGGCGCACCGCGCTGGAGTGGCTGGGCACCCACAAATAGCCAAATAGGTGGGATGGGGCTGCCCCCCGATGGCGATGTGTCAGTCAGCTTATCTGTCACTGATACACCGCAATCGGGGGGTAGGCACCCTCCCACAGTTGGTTCTGCATACATTCGGCAGGTAAGATGGCGACCTTCCGCATAGCGCCCTGCCAACCATAAGCCCTGCCCATGCCCTTCGAACTCAGCGTTGACCTCACCACCCTCGCCATCCTCGCCATCGTGGCCTTTATTGCCGGTTTTATTGATGCCATCGCCGGCGGTGGCGGGCTGTTGACCACCCCGGCGCTGCTCACCGCCGGCATGCCGCCGCACTTGGTGCTGGGCACCAACAAGCTCAGTTCCACGTTCGGCTCGGCCACCGCCAGTTTCACGTTTTACCGCCGCAAGCTGTTTCACCCGCGTCAATGGATGCACGCCATCGTCGGCACGCTGGTGGGCGCGCTGGCCGGTGCGGTGGTCGCCCACTACCTGCCAGCCGAGGCCTTGAACAAAATGCTGCCGGTGATCGTATTCGCCTGCGGCCTTTACCTGCTGTTCGGCGGCACGCCCAAGGCGCCGCTGGACGTCGACGCGCCGATCAAGAAAAAGTGGCAGGCCACCCAAGGCTTCGGCCTGGGCTTCTACGATGGCGTAGCAGGCCCGGGCACCGGGGCGTTCTGGACCGTCAGCACCCTGCTGCTGCACCCCATCGACCTGGTCAAGGCCAGCGGTGTGGCGCGCAGCATGAACTTCGTCAGCAACGCGGCAGCGCTGTCGGTGTTTATCTTCAACGGTTCGGTGGACTGGATAGTCGGCCTGGCGATGGGGATTTCGGTGATGGGCGGGGCCTTCTTTGGCGCTCGCAGCGCGATCAGCGGCGGCGCCAAATTCATTCGTCCGGTGTTTATCACCGTGGTCCTCGGCCTGACCGTGCGCTTAGCCTGGCAGCACTGGTTCAGCGTGGCCTAAGCGGCGCGCCACATAGAGGTCGATCAGGTAGCGCGCAATCGAACGCGACGCCGGCAACGGCGGCAGGTCATGGATGTTGAACCACTGCGCGTCCTCGATCTCGTCGGCCTGGGGCACGATGTCGCCACCGGCATATTCGGCATGGAAGCCGAGCATCATCGAATGGGGGAACGGCCAGCACTGGCTGCCCATGTACTGGATATTCTGTACCTCCACCTGCACTTCCTCGCGCACCTCGCGAATCAGGCAGTCTTCGGCCGACTCCCCCGGCTCGGCAAACCCGGCCAACGTGCTGTAGACCCCGGTCACAAAGCGCGGCGAACGGGCCAGCAGGATTTCGTCGCCACGAGTCACCAGCACGATCATGCTCGGCGAGATGCGCGGGTAACTGCGTAGGTCGCACGCCTGGCAATACATTGCCCGTTCGCGTGGCACTTGCACCATGGCCAGGCCGCAGCTGCCGCAAAAGCGGTGCTCGCGGGCCCAGGTGCCGATCTGCGCGGCGTAACCCAGCACTTTGTACAGGGTGTGATCACCTTGCAGCATAAAACCGCGCAAGCCCTGCCAACTGCAGCCGAGCACATCGCTGGGGGCGTTTAGCTCAAGCAGGTACACCGGCTCGCCGTCGAGGTGGCCGATACCGTGTTCGGCGAACACCGAAAGGTCCTGACGCTTGAGCCACTCCCGCGGAAACAGCGGGCCATTGGCGTCATGTAAAAAGCCTTCGCGGCTGCGGGCGACAGCCCAGCCGCCAGGGGTGTCGTTGTCCAGAAGCGTTGTGGTAATCCAGCCTGGGGTCATGTCTATCAATCCACGAATTCGGGTGTCTGCTTGCTCATATGGGCCGCGATGGCCACACGCAGGTCGTTGGATTGCAACATAGCCGAGTTCCAGGTGGCAACGTATTCCAGCCCGTCATTGACCGTATGGTCACGCATATAGCTGATCATTGCCTTGGTGCCGGTCACGGCAATCGGCGACTTGGCCGCGATGTCCCGAGCGATCTCCAGCACGCCGGCCAACAGGCTGTCGTGATCGGCATACACACGGTTGACCAGGCCGATGCTTCGCGCCTCTTCTGCGCCGAACATGCGCCCGGTGTAAGCCAGTTCGCGCAGCATACCGTCGCCGATGATGCGCGGCAGGCGTTGCAGCGTGCCGACGTCAGCGGCCATGCCGATATCGATTTCCTTGATGGAGAACTGCGCGTTTTCGGCGGCATAGCGCATGTCACAGGCACTGATCAGGTCGATGGCGCCACCGATGCAATAGCCCTGGATCGCCGCCAACACTGGCTTGCGGCAATTGTCCACGGCATTGAACGAAGCTTGCAGTTCGAGAATCTTGCGCCGCAGCAAGCGCGCGTTGCGGCCCACGTCCTTGCCCAGGTCATTGGCCACCGAGGCCAGCATCATCAGGTCGATACCGGAGGAA
This sequence comes from Pseudomonas sp. MD330_10, assembly GCF_042610415.1. Taxonomy (NCBI): domain Bacteria; kingdom Pseudomonadati; phylum Pseudomonadota; class Gammaproteobacteria; order Pseudomonadales; family Pseudomonadaceae; genus Pseudomonas; species Pseudomonas sp. MD330_10. Next base: position 222,786 of record NZ_JBHGZU010000009.1, on the reverse strand, counting down.
AAATGCTTGCCGGCACCGCTGAGCACCACGGCGCGCACGGCATCGGTGTCGTCGATCCATTGGAAAATGTCGATGATCTCGGTCCAGAACGCGGCATTCATCGCGTTGATTTTTTCCGGGCGGTTGATCTGCACATGGGCAATGTTGCCGTTGAGTTCGACGACAAAGGCTTGGTATTCGGACATGGCCATGATCCCTGACTGGCGAAGGAGAAGGCCCAGACTATAACAAGGGTGCGCGACGGCGCATCGGCCAAAAGCGGGACTGGCCAGCGGGATGGAAAAGAGGCTGGATAAAACCCCGCGCACACGCCATCCTTCGTGCTTTGAGCCGCGCAGTGCGCGGCGTTCGACGTTTAAAGGATATGCCCATGCACGCCCAGCCCCTCGCCCCCGCCGATTTCGCCGCCCTGGAAGACACCCTGCTCAAGTACGGCGATGACCACTCCGTGTTGAACGTGGCCGAACTCGACGGCTACTTCACCGCGCTGGTCTCCGGCCCGGCGCCGGTAGACATCGCCGAGTGGTTCCCGGCGATCTGGGGCGGCCAGAACCCCGAGTGGGAAAGCGCCGACGAGGCGCAGCAGTTTCTGGAGCTGTGCGTGCGCTACCTCAACACCCTGGCGGCGCAACTGGCCGGCGACGCCCCGGGCTTCACGCCGCGCTTCGACGAAACCGAGCATCGGGCACAGACGGTGACCCTGGCTGAAGAATGGTGCTTCGGCTACATCCGTGGTGCTGCCATCGGTAACTGGCCGCCGCTGCCGACGGAACAGGCAGCGAACCTGGAGAAAATCTCCTGGTGCGCCGAACAGGACAACTTTGAATTGCCCGCCGACCTGGATATCCAGGCCCACCAGCAGCGCGCCGGCCAGATCGAACCGGCGGCGCGGGCGTTGCATGATTACTGGTCGAGCCAGCGCTAAGCCTCGACAGCACGGCATCAATGCCCGATTATTCGGGTCCGCCCCGTCGGCCACTCCGTGCCACCTTGCCTTGAATCAGGAGCCTTGTACCTTGAGTTCGCAGAAAACCGTGACCGTTACACCGCCCAACGCCCCGCTCATCGGCAAGGTCGCGCCCCCCGGCTCCAAATCCATTACCAACCGTGCATTGCTGCTGGCGGCCCTGGCCAAGGGCACCAGCCGTTTGAGTGGTGCACTGAAAAGCGACGATACCCGCCACATGTCGGTGGCCCTGCGCCAGATGGGCGTGACCATTGAGGAGCCGGACGACACCACGTTCGTGGTCACCGGTCAGGGCAAGTTGCAGTTGCCGGCGCAACCGCTGTTCCTCGGCAACGCCGGCACCGCCATGCGCTTTCTCACCGCCGCCGTGGCCACCGTGCAAGGCACCGTGGTGCTCGATGGCGACGACTACATGCGCAAGCGCCCCATTGGCCCGCTGCTGGCCACCCTCGGGCAGAACGGCATCCAGGTCGACAGCCCGAGCGGCTGCCCGCCAGTCACCGTGCACGGCACGGGCAAGGTGCAGGCCAAGCGCTTCGAGATCGACGGCGGGCTGTCCAGCCAATACGTATCGGCCCTGCTGATGCTTGCCGCCTGCGGTGAAGCGCCGATTGAAGTGGCGCTGACCGGCAAGGACATCGGCGCCCGTGGCTATGTGGACCTGACCCTGGACTGCATGCGCGCCTTCGGAGCGCAGGTCGATGCCGTTGACGACACCACCTGGCGCGTCGCCCCCACCGGCTACACCGCCCATGACTACCTGATCGAACCCGACGCCTCCGCCGCCACCTACCTGTGGGCCGCAGAAGTGTTGACCGGCGGCTGTATCGACATCGGTGTAGCGGCCCAGGATTTCACCCAGCCGGACGCCAAGGCGCAGGCGGTGATCGCCCAGTTCCCTGACATGCAGGCCATCGTGGTGGGCTCGCAGATGCAGGACGCGATCCCCACCCTGGCAGTGCTGGCGGCGTTCAACAACACCCCGGTACGCTTTACCGAACTGGCCAACCTGCGCGTCAAGGAATGTGACCGGGTGCAGGCGCTGCATGACGGCCTGAATCAAATCCGCCCCGGCCTGGCGACCATCGAAGGCGACGACCTGCTGGTGGCCAGCGACCCGGCGTTGGCCGGCACCGCCTGCACCGCGCTGATCGACACCCACGCCGACCATCGCATCGCCATGTGCTTTGCCCTGGCCGGCTTGAAGGTGGCGGGCATTCGCATCCAGGACCCGGACTGCGTGGCCAAGACCTATCCCGACTACTGGAAGGCCTTGAGCAGCCTGGGTGTCGCGCTGACCTATTGAGCCCGGCGCGCCGGAATGGGGAGGACTGAACATGAACATTCGCCAACCCTGCCCACCCGGCGCCTGCGTATGCGAGCGCGAGCAATTGCTGCAAGCGCCCGACGCGGACCTGCGCATCCTCGGCCTGACCCGCCAGGAAGAGAAACGCCTGCTCGAACGCCTGGAAAACCTGCAAAACCTGCAAGACCTGGAACGCATGCAACAACGCATGTACGAACTGCTGGGCATCCGCGTACACATCGCGCCGGGCCACACCGAAGTCAAAAGCATGCGCGGCATTCAGATCGTCATCGACGACCTGCCCGGGCTATGTCGCAAAACCCGCCAAGCGATTCCGGCGGCGATTCGACGGGGCATGGAAAAACGCCCGGAGATCGCCTACCGCCTGCTGGACGCCCACGACCTGTTTCGCGACGGGTAAGTCAGCCCGCCACCGTTTCGGCCTTGAACAGCCCCTGGCCCACGGTTCTCGCGGTGCTCAAATGGGCCTCTGCGCTGCCGCTTTCCGAGTCCAGTAGCAGGTCGGACGTGAGCACCTTCGCGCCACAGTAATCAAAGATGCCGTAGTCAATCTGCGTGTGCATCGATTGGGCATAACCATGCCGTTCGTACGCGCTGAAGTCCGCCGCGCCAAGCGCCAGCAGGTGCACGTGTAAATGCCCGAGTTTTTTCACCACCGAGGTGTCCGGGCCGTAGTCGATGGCCCAACCGTTGACGAATACACGGTCAATCCAACCCTTGAGCAGGCCGGGCATCGACCACCAATAAATGGGAAACACCAGAACCAACGCATCGGCGCGGTCGATGCGGGCCTGTTCGTCCAGCACATCGGCCGGTGGTGCGGCGCGTTCGCGATGCACCCGATGGTCGGCAGCGCTGTAACGCGGGTCGAAGCCCTCGGCGGCGAGGTCGGCGATTTCAGAGGTGTGATCCGATAGGCGCAGGCCATGGGCAACCTCGGCGGCAATGCTGTGGGTCAGGGATTGTGGGTCGTGATGGGCGACAACGATCAGTGCGTGCATGACATTCACTCCGGTTCAGTTTAGGCTCTGGGCTTAAGTTACGAACAGTAAGTTACTTTTGGTATATAAGCATGTCAAGCCACGAATCTCCTGCACCCCGCCGTCGTCTGTCCCGTGAAGATCGCCTGCAACAATTATTGGAGGTGGCCTGGCAGCTGGTGCGCGATGAAGGCACCGATGCCCTGACCCTGGGCCGTGTGGCAGAACTGGCGGGCGTCACCAAGCCGGTGGTCTACGACCATTTTGTCACCCGTGCGGGGTTACTGGCGGCGCTGTACGAAGATTTCGACGCGCGCCAGAACCAAGCGTTTGTCGACGCACTCGGCACCAGCGACGCTACCCTGGAAGGCCGCGCTGGGGTGATTGCCGCGTGCTACATCGATTGTGTGCTATTGCAGGGGCGGGAAATCCCAGGCGTGATCGCGGCCTTGAACAGCTCCCCGGAACTGGAAACCCTCAAGCGCAAGTACGAAGCGATCTTCCTCGACAAATGCCGCGATGCTCTGGCGCCCTTCGCCCCCTCCGGCACAGTGCCTCAAGCCGGCTTGAGGGCCATGCTCGGGGCGGCCGAAGCGTTGTCCCACGCAGCGGCCAATGGCGAGGTCAGCCGTGAAGAAGCACAGCAGGAATTGCAGGCGATCATTGCAGCGATGATTAACCGCGCTCGCCCGTGACGAACGCCTGCACCTTGCGCGCCAGCTGATCCAAGTGGCGGTCGCGCTGGCGCTCGGCGTCGACCATCGCGCGTTTGCCGTGCCGTTGCAGCAGGTAGGTATGGATCTGCTGCACCTCAAGGGAGCGGTAGATCGCGGCCACGTCCAGCACGCCCATCAGCCCGTCGGTGCCGTAGTTACGCGTGTTCATCAGCACCTGGGTATCGCGTGCGCCGCGCACCTGGAACCCCATGGCCTCGAAGGCCGGCACCTTTTCCACCGAGCAAGCCAGCTCCGCATGGGGGTAGCGAGCCAGCACGTCCTGCATCATGGCGCGCCCTACCCCGTGGCGCCGCGAACCGGCCTGCACGGCCATAAAGGGAATGCCGCAGGCCTCGGGGTCATCCTTGACCGGTAAACACAACAGAAACCCAATGACCTGTTCCGGGTCCTGGGCATCCGTCGCCACCACCAGCTCGACCGCAATGCCCTTCTCACCGTTCAGCGCCTCCAGATACAAGTGCACCTCGAAGCCGATGGCGTATTGGTAGATGTTGTACAGCAGGTTGCTGGGGGGCAGCGCGACGCTGCTGATATCGGTGAGGTTGTCCACCACCATCTGCAGGATCTGACCATTGATAGGCTCGGGGCACGGCGTGGTGTAACGGGTAAGGCTGAACATGCACATTCCTGGGGGTTGGGCTTCAAGGCAGCGGCGATTGTACCTGTTACACCCGGTTCATGGCCCGCACACCTCACGCAGGCAGCCGCGCAGCCAGCGGTGGGCCGGGTCCGCGTCCAGTCGCGGGTGCCAAAGCATGGCTACGCTGAAGGTGGGCAGGCTCAGCGGCAGTTCAAAGCAGAACAGCTCGTTGCGCTGGGCAATATAGCGTTCGGGGACGCTGGCTATCAGGTCGGTGTCCCGTGCCAGGGCGATGGCAGTGGCGAACCCGGCGACTATGGTGTGGATCTGCCGCGTAACGCCCAGGGCTTGCAGGGCATCGTCGATCTGGCCACGGTCCTGGCCTCGCCGCGACACATAGAGGTGTTGGCCTTCGGCGTAGCGCCGCAGGCTGACCGTGCCGCGACTGAGGGGATGGCCGTTGCGCACCACGCCCACCAAGCGATCGCGGAACAGCGCCTGGGTCAGCACCTCGGGGCCGGCGCTGGGGTCGACCACGCCGATGTCCAGATCCACACGGGCGTCGCGCAGCGGTGCAGTGTCCTTGTCGGTTTTACTCAGCAGACGCAGACGCACGTCCGGCGCTTCTTGAGCGATACGCCGGAGCAACGCGGCGCCGAAACACTCGATGAACTCTTCGCTGGTGCGCAACGTAAAGGTGCGCTCGACCTGGGCCATGTCCACCGCTTGCGCCGGGCGCAGGGCCGCCTGGGCCTCCTGCACCAAGCGGCTGACCTGCTCGCGCAACGCCAACGCATGAGGCGTCGGCACCAAGCCACGACCGGCACGCACCAACAACGGATCGCCCGTGGTGTGCCGCAGACGCGCCAAGGCCCGGCTCATGGCCGAAGGGCTCAAGTGCAGGCGCTTGGCCGCACGTTCCACGCTACCCTCGGCGAGCAGCACGTCCAGGGTGATCAACAGGTTCAGATCAGGCATCAGCGCTCCCAAGAAGGCGTTTTATGCAGGTATTTAATGCAATCCATGCGTCTTCCGCCATGTTAGGCCAGGCCGTAGAGTTCTGTCAGTCACCTTCAGTCAAGGAGTTCCCCATGCCCATCTCTTCGCGCGGTGCTCTAGTCAGCCTGTGCTTGTCCATGCTGCTGGCCTCGCTGGGCACCAGCATCGCCAACGTCGGCCTGCCGACGCTGGCACAGACCTTCAATGCAGCGTTCCCGGCGGTGCAGTGGGCGGTGCTGGCGTACCTGCTGGGCATCACGGCGGTGATCGTCAGTGCGGGTCGTTTGGGTGATCGCCTGGGGCGCCGTCGGGTGTTGATTGCTGGGCTGTTGCTGTTCGCGGTGGCGAGCACCGTGTGCGGCGTTGCCCCCTCATTGAATGGCTTGATCGCCGCGCGTGTGCTGCAAGGCCTCGGCGCGGCAAGCATGATGGCCATGGCCATGGGTCTGGTGGGCGATACCGTATCCAAGGAGCGTATCGGCCGAGTCATGGGCCTGCTGGGCACCATGTCGGCACTCGGTACGGCGATGGGCCCCAGTGTCGGCGGCGTGTTGCTCAGCCTATGGGGTTGGCACGCGTTGTTTATGGTGGGCACGCCCCTGGGGGTATTGGCCGCCGCCCTGGCCTGGCGCTATCTGCCGGTGGATCTGCCGCACGCACGCGTACCCGGCAGCCTGTGGTCGCCCTTGAAAGCCGCGCCATTACGCGCCGGCCTGGCCATGAGCGCGCTGGTGTCGGCGGTGATCATGGCCACCTTCGTGGTCGGGCCGTTTTACCTGTCTCGCGGCCTGGGCCTCGCGCCTGAATGGATGGGCCTGGCAATGGCTGTAGGGCCGGGTGTCGCCGCGCTCACCGGCGTGCCGGCCGGACGCCTGACCGACCGCCTGGGCAGCCGCCGCGTCACACTGGTCGGGCTAAGCACATTGCTGGGCGGCGCGCTGCTGCTGTCCCTGGCGTCGGGGCTGATGGCTTATCTGGGCGCGCTGGTGATTCTGACCTGCGGCTACAGCCTGTTCCAAGCCGCCAACAACACCGCGGTGATGAGCGACGTGGACGCCTCCCGCCGCGGCACGGTCTCGGGCCTGCTCAACCTGTCACGCAACCTGGGCCTGATCCTCGGCACCTCAGCATTGGGCGCGGTATTCACCTGGGCCAGTCCGGATGTCATCCACGCCACGCCTGAATCTGTCACCCATGGACTGCACGTCACGTTCCGCGTCGCGGTGGGGCTGATCGTTCTGGCCGCTGCGATGGCAGTTTGCCGCATTGCCAGCGTTACGCCGCCGCTGAACACCCGTTGAGGCAAAAAAACAAAAAAGGCGTTGCGCCGGACCGGGTTACTTCGCGCATCATGGGCACTTTCAAGCTCAAGGGTAACGCCCATGCGCGTTCTGTCATTGATGATGGGTCTTACGACGCTGGCCGCCAGTACGGTGTTCTGCGCCAGCGCGATGGCGAATGAAGAAAGTCAGTTGGTACAACAGATCAATGCCTACCGCAGCCAGGTGCAACGCTGCGGCGATCAGGGTTCCCAGGAGTTGCCGCCGCTGACCAGCGACGCGCGCCTGGTGCTGCCAGCCAATAACGCCGGCGACCTGCAGCAGGCGCTGGCGCGGGCTGCGTACCCGATGGTGAATGTGCAGGCCATCAGCCTGTCCGGGCCCAAGGATGCCGCTGCGGCCATGAAGGCAGTAAGCGAGAGCTTCTGCCGGGTGGTGCTGGACCCGCAATACGTCGACATCGGCGTGAGCAACACGGGCCAGGACTGGCGCATCGTGCTGGCGCGCCCGCTGCTGTCCAGCGGCCGGGGCGACTGGCAGACCGAAGGCAAGCAATTGCTCAGTCTGGTCAATGCCGCCCGCGCTCAAGCGCACCAGTGCGGCACCCAAGCGTTTACCGCCACCACCCCGCTGGCCTGGAACGACACCCTGGCCGCCGCAGCCAACGGCCACACGCGCAACATGGCCAACGGCAACTTCTTCGATCATCTGGACCATGAGGGCAGAACCCCAGGTGACCGTGCGGAACTGGCCGGCTATACCGCCAAATCCATTGGGGAAAACATCGCCGCCGGCCTGGATACTCCGCGCAAGGTGGTGGACGGCTGGCTCGCCAGCCCCGGCCATTGCGCCAACCTGATGAACCCGCAGTTTCGCGAACTGGGCGCGGCCTATGCCATGGACCCCAAGAGCGATGCGGGCATCTATTGGACCGCCATGTTCGGCACTCCGCAGCAATAGAGGGTGGTTGACCGCCCTCGTCGCCCCTCAAACGAATAGAGCATCAAAATGCCATCTCGTGGATAATCCGCTGAACTGGCGGCGGGCATTCCGGTCTGTAGCTTGGCAGCCTGGGCACTCCAGGCGACGACAGACTGTGGCAAACAAGGTGTGACCCCAATGATGAATTGGCTGCAAAGCAGCAGCGACATGGCCGAACAGGTTCGTCAGCATGATTGGGCAAGTACGCCCCTGGGGCCATTGGAGCAGTGGCCAGATGTCTTGAAGACCACCGTTGCGCTGTGTTTCGCGTCGAGTTTCCCTCAGGCAATCGTCTGGGGGCCACAACTGATCACGCTCTACAACGATGCGTTTATTCCGATCCTGGGTAACAAGCCCTACGCTCTGGGCCGTCCGTTCAGCGAAATCTGGAGCGAGGTGTGGGACGAAGTGCGGCCCATCGCCAGCGCGGCCTTCGAAGGGCATGCCACCTATATCGAGAATTTCCCGCTGGTAATCGAACGCGGGCCCGCACCGGAACAGGCGTATTTCACGTTCTGCTACAGCCCGATCCGCGATCCGCGAGGCAAAGTGGTCGGCATGCTCGATACCGTCACCGAAACCACCGCCACGGTGTTTCACGCGCGCCGCCTGGCGTTGCTGGACGCCATCGGCAACGCGGTGGCCAACGCCAACGACGCCCAGGCGATCATGACTGACACCACTCGCCTGCTGGCCGAGCACTTGCAGGTGAGCAATTGCGCCTACGCCGATATGGATGCCGATGAAGACGGCTTCACCATCCGCGACAACTGGACCGCCCCCGGCTCGCCGAGCATTATCGGTCGTTATAGCCTAGCGGCGTTTGGCGAACGCGCGGTTAAGTGCCTACGCGCCGGTGAGCCGCTGGTGATCCACAACAACTTGCGCGAACTGCCGCCCCACGAGGCCGAGCAATTCCAGACGCTGGGGGTGACCGCCACCATCTGCATGCCGCTGATCCGCAACGGCCGTCTTACCGCCCTGATGGCCGTGCATGACAAAGTTGCGCGGCCGTGGTCGCACTACGACCTGGCGGTGCTGCGGGAAGTCACCGAGCGCTCCTGGGCCTATATCGAGCGCGTGCGTGCCGACGCCGATGTGCGCGCCGGCCTGGCCGCCTACGCCGAACTCAACACCACCCTGGAGCAGCGCGTCGAAGAGCGCACCCTGGCGCTGGCCCAGACCGAAGCCGCCCTGCGCCAATCGCAGAAGCTGGAAGCCATCGGCCAATTAACCGGGGGTGTGGCCCACGACTTCAATAACCTGCTGACCATCATCCGTTCCTCGGTGGATTTTCTGCGCCAGCCAGGGCTCTCTGAAGAACGCCGCCAGCGTTACATGAGCGCGGTCTCGGACACCGTCGAGCGCGCCAGCAAGTTGACCAGCCAGTTGCTCGCCTTCGCCCGGCGCCAGCCGCTGAACCCGGAAGTCTTCGACGTCGGCCAGCGCGTGCAAAATATCGGCGAAATGCTCGAAAGCGTCACCGGTGCGCGCATCCAGGTACGGGTGGAGTTACCGACGCAGCCGTGTTTTGCGCGGATAGATTCAAGCCAGTTCGAAACCGCACTGATCAACATCGCCCTCAATGCGCGGGACGCCATGGACGGCCACGGCACCCTCACCTTGCGGCTGACCGGTCAACAGCCCCTGCCGCGCATACGCGGCGAGGCCGGTTCGCGCCAGCCGCATATCGCCATTGCCCTGGCCGACACCGGCCCCGGCATTCCCGGCGACACCGTCGAGCGCATTTTCGAACCGTTTTTTACCACCAAGGCCGTGGGCAAAGGCACGGGGCTGGGGCTGTCCCAAGTATTCGGCTTCGCCAAGCAGTCGGGAGGCAATATCGATGTAGCCAGCACCCTGGGCCAGGGCTCGGTATTTACCCTGTACCTGCCGCAGGTCGCGGCCCAGGACTCGACACAACACCGCCCACAGGACGAACCGACGCCTGTCCATGACACCACGCAGTGCCATGTGCTGATCGTGGAAGACAATCTGGAGGTGGGGCGCTTTGCCAGCCAGATCCTGCAGGATCTGGGCTACCAGACCACGTGGGCTACCGATGCCGAACACGCCCTGCGCCTGGCGGGTCCGCAGGCGTTGGCCTCCGATGCGGTTTTTTCGGACGTGGTGATGCCTGGCATGACCGGCGTGGCCATGGCCAAGGAGCTGCGCCAACGTCGCGCCGACCTGCCGGTGGTATTGACCTCCGGCTACAGCGAGGAGCTGGCTGACAGTGGCTACGAAGGCTTTGAATTCCTGCCCAAGCCCTACTCGGCCGATCAGGTCTCACGGGTACTGATCAAGGCGATACTCCGGGACTAAGAGGCGCCTTACTCCGCCAGCGCCACCTGGTTACGTCCCTGGGCCTTGGCCCGATACAGCGCTTTATCCGCCATGTTCATCAGGCCGTGCAGGTCTTGGTCGTGATCATGGGTGGAGGCTACACCGAGACTGGCCGACAAGCCCTTGACCGGCTCGGCGGCCAACCCGGAAATCGCCTTGATCAGTTGTTCGGCAATCGCACGCGCGGTTTCCAAGGACGTATTGGGCAGCAACACCGCAAATTCTTCGCCGCCCAGCCGGCCATACACGTCGGTCTGACGGAACGAGGCACTGATCACCCCGCCGATCTGGCGCAACACCTGATCGCCGGCCTGGTGGCCGTAGGTGTCGTTGATCTGTTTGAAGTGATCCATGTCCATCATCAGCGCACACAACGGTTGCTGGTTGTGTCGGCATTGCGCGTACAGCACCTGGGCACGCTCGAAAAATGCACGGCGGTTCATCAGCCCGGTCAATTCATCGGTTTGTGCGGCGCGGGTAGAGATGGAGTGGGCACGCTCCATTTGCCGGGTCAGGCGAAAGGCCTTCTCCAGGGCCCCGGACAATTTGCGCGTGGCGCTGAACACAAAGGTGGAAAACACCAGGACCGCGATAGCAATCCCTACTTGCATTGACGAGGGCTGCCACAACAGCCAGAGGGTGCACGGCATCAGCACTAGGCTGATGGACGCCACGGTCATGGCGCGATAAGCCGAATAACACGACACCGCGCTGACTGACATGCCCACGGTAAATAGCATGACCAACACCTGGGACAGCCGGTCATCGGTGGGAATCAGCGCAAATGCGCCGCCTCCCCAGATGCTGGCCGAGAGCACCAGCGTAATCCAGTAACGCCGTTCCCAGCGCTCCGGCGTGCGCTCGCTGTAGGGGCAACGGAACCATTCCATGAACATCTTGATGCGCAGCAGTGACGAAACGCCCAGCGTCACCAGCCAGACCAGCATGATGCGCTGATCAAGACGGTCCCAGCACAGCCAGCAGAGCATGGCGGCGGCCAGGTAACTGCCCAAAATCGCCGCGAATGACTGCCGGAACAGCTGGTGCAGACGATCCGTGCGCACCTGCTCTTCGATAGTGTCATCCCGGTCCTGCCCACGCCCAAGGCCATTCATGAAATTCGCCTGATCCGACTGCCGCGACAAAGGCGCCATTGTGGCATCCTGCCAGCAATCTGAACAACTGAATCGGCCTAGTTAGAGCGGTTGTTTGAGGGGCGATGCCAAACCACGCCAGACATAACGGCAAAGGGCGATCATTGCAGATCGCCCCCCACTCGCCAGCAGCTTATGCTCAGTCCGGGCGCAGAATCAGCACGCCCAGCGGCGGCAGATTCAACGACAGCGACACCGGCTGCCCGTGACGCGGCTCCTCCTGGGTGAACACTTCACCACCGTTGCCGAAGTTGGAGCCGGCGTAAGTGTCGGCGTCAGTGTTGATCACCTCGCTCCAGCGCCCGGCAAACGGCACACCCACGGCGTATTGTTCGCGAGGCACCGGGGTAAAGTTGGCCACCACCAGCACCGGTTTGCCGTCCTTGCTCCAGCGCAGCCAGGCGTAGACGCTGTTGATCGCATCGTCACCGATCAGCCATTGGAAGCCCTGGGGCGCGTCGTCCTGTTCATGCAGGGCCGGTTCTTCGCGGTACAGGCGGTTCAAGTCGCCCACCAGTTTTTGCACACCTTGGTGTTCCTGGTATTGCAGCAAGTACCAGTCCAGTTGCTGGTCGTGGTTCCACTCGCGCCACTGGCCGAATTCGCAGCCCATAAACAGCAATTTCTTACCCGGGTGCATCCACATAAACGCCAGGTAGGCGCGCAGGTTGGCGAACTTCTGCCAACGGTCGCCGGGCATTTTGTCGATCAACGAATGTTTGCCGTGCACCACTTCATCGTGGGAGATCGGCAGGATAAACCGCTCGGACCAGGCATACACCAGGCCGAAACTCAGCTCGTTGTGGTGATGGGCGCGGTACACCGGGTCCTGCTGGATGTAATGCAGCGAATCGTGCATCCAGCCCATGTTCCATTTGTAGTTGAAGCCCAGGCCGCCTTGCTGGGTTGGCTGGCTGACACCGGGCCAGGCGGTGGATTCTTCAGCGATCACCAGGGCGCCCGGCGCCTCCAGCGCCACCACATCGTTCAAATGGCGCAGAAAATCGATGGCTTCCAAGTTCTCGCGACCGCCATGGCGGTTAGGCACCCATTCGCCGGCTTTGCGCGAATAGTCGCGGTAGAGCATCGATGCCACCGCATCCACCCGCAGGCCATCGACATGGAAGTGCTTGAGCCAGTGCAGTGCTGAGGCCAGCATAAAGCCGTGCACCTCGGTGCGGCCCAGGTTGTAGATCAGCGTATCCCAGTCCTGATGGAAGCCTTCCAGCGGGTTGGCGTATTCGTACAGCGCGGTGCCGTCGAACTGAGCCAGGCCGTGAGTATCCGTGGGAAAGTGCGCCGGCACCCAGTCGAGGATCACACCGATATCGGCCTGATGGCAGGCGTTGACGAAGTAGGCAAAGTCTTCGGGCGAGCCGAAGCGCGCACTTGGGGCGAACTGCGACAGGGCCTGATACCCCCAGGACCCTCCAAATGGGTGTTCCATGATCGGCATCAGCTCGATATGAGTGAAGCCCAGTTGCTGCACATAGGGAATCAAGCGCTCGGCCAATTCGCGCCAACCGTACTGGCGGGCCACTTCACCCGCCTCGTCCAGCTCGCATTGCCAGGAGCCGACGTGCAGCTCATAGATCGACAACGGCGCGGTGGACTTCTGCTTGTCGGCGCGAGCCTGCATCCAATCGTGGTCCTGCCAGTCAACTTGCAACGGCGCAGCGACTTTCGAGGCGGTGTCCGGTGGCAGTTGGGTGGCCAGCGCCATAGGGTCGGCCTTGAGCGGCAAAATGCCGTGGGCGCCGAGAATCTCGTATTTGTAAGCGGCACCCGGTTGCAGGCGTGGGATAAAGATCTCCCACACACCGGAAGGATGGCGCAGGCGCATCGGATGCCGACGGCCGTCCCAAATATTGAAGTCGCCCACCACCGACACACGCCGTGCGTTTGGCGCCCACACGGCAAAACGCACGCCCTGCACGCCGTCGACGCTGGTGACCTGAGCGCCCAGGCAACTGCCCAGGTCGCGGTGATTGCCCTCGGCGAACAGGTACAGATCCATCTCGCCCAGCAGCAATTGGCTAAAGCTGTAGGGATCTTCGGTGATCTGCTCACCGCCGGCCCACTGGATCTTCAATAAGTAAGGCTGGCGCGTCGCAAAGTGCCCGACAAACAAACCCGGCACTTGGGTCGCGTCGAGGCTACCGAGGGTTTCGCCGCCATCGCGGCTCAACACCTGCACGCTCAACGCCTCGGGCAGGAACGCGCGAATGAATTGGCCGCCCTGCTCGTCGTCATGGGGACCGAGAATCGAAAACGGGTCGTGGTGCTCGGCGCGCACCAGCGCTTCGACGTCCTTGGACGCCGGCATTGCAGTCAACTTAGGCTGCAGCGGTTCTTTATGTGTATAGCTCATGACGTCTCCCCACCGCGTGCAGTTTTGGATATAGGTGTAAGCCCGCTCAGCAGGCCGTGCAGCCCTTGCAGGGGCACCGGCAACCAGGTCGGGCGGTTTTCCGCTTCGTAGGCCACTTCATACGCAGCCTTCTCCAGGCTGAACAACGTCAGCGCGGCGTCCTGGCCGTTGGCATCCTGCCAGTCATGCGCCAGTGTAGACGTAGCTTGCTGATAAGCCTGGATAAATGCCTGGCGCGCCTCCTTCACATAGCGCTCGGTAACCCGTCGGCGTGCCTGCTCGGCTTGCGGCGACTGATCCACGCCTTGCAGATTCAAGGCCATGGCCGCTGCATAGTCGAAAGAACGCAGCACCCCGCTGACATCTTTGTACGGGCTGTGCTTGCCCCGTCGCTCATGCAGCGGTCGCGCCGGCTCGCCTTCGAAGTCGATCAAATAGGCATCGCCCTTGACCACCAGAACCTGCCCAAGGTGCAGATCGCCATGGACGCGAATGCGCAAGCCGCCCAAGGTGGCCTTCGCCAGGCCGTTCACATGGGCGGCAATGGCTTTTTTCTGCGCCAGCAATTCACTGACCAGCGCCTGATCGGCAGGGTTCAATTGGGTTTGATGCAGTTCCAGCAGTTGCAGCGCGCGGGTGATCTGCGCGCCCACATCCTTGGCCCAAGCCTGGGTGTCTTTGACACCGGTGACTTCGGGCTTGAAGTCTTTATTGGCGGTGGTGGCACCCAGCACTTGGTGCATTTCCCCCAGGCGCTGGCCGAGCAGCGCGGCGAAATCGGCCAGCTCACCCAAGGCGTTGTAGTGCTGTTCCTGTTCGGACAGGGCTTCGGCCAGTTCGTCGCGGATTGCCCGTTCCAGATTGTTCTGGGTCCACGTCCAGGCATCGCCCTGATTGCTCAGGTAGCCCTGGGCTATCATCAGCAGATTGTCCTGGCCCTCGCTGTCATGACGCACCACTGCGCCCATCAACGGCGAGATATTGGCGTAACCGGCTGCGGTGAGGTACGCGCTCATCTCCAGTTCCGGATGCACACCGGCGCTGACTTTACGGATCAACTTGAGCACCAGGCTCTCACCCACCACCACCGAGCTGTTGGACTGCTCGGCGGACAGATAACGCACCGGGGACTCGTCGTTCAGTTGCAACGCAGCCAAGTGTTCGGTGGCGTCGAAGCGCAACTCGCCGTCGCTGCTGGCCAAACGCGTGCCAGCTTGCAGGCCCTGGATCACCGCGCGAATAAAAGGCTCAAGGCTGAACGCGTCAGTCACCAAACCCACCTGGCGCGCTCGGCGTACGCGGGCCATAGCCAGTTGCTGGGGCAAGGCGCTGGTGAGCTGGTCTTCGCCGAGGAAGCCGAACGGCAACTGATAACGACTGACCTGCCCACCGGCACTCACTTCCAGTTCGCTGAGCAACACTGGATGCTCGGCGTCGCCGAACCGCACGCCATAGGCAATCCGCACGCTATCGATGGCTGTGTCCTTGCCGGCGAACCAGCGCCGCTTGGGCAGCCAGGCGGGCAGTGAGGTTTGTTCCAGGGTGGTGCGGCAAGGTGCTTCGAGCAGTTCTTCCATGCGTTTTTTCAATACCAATGTGGTGAAGTCGGGCATGCTTTGCGCCGGTTCCACATGCCAGCTGGGCATCTGGTTTTCCGCCGCCAGCACAAACCAATAGAAACCGTAAGGCGCCAGGGTCAGCAGGAAATTCAGCTGACCAATAGGCGGGAAGGCATTGCCGCCGAGCATCTCCACGGGAACCATGCCGGCAAAGGACGAAAGGTCCAGCTCGGCCGCCTGGGCGCTACGCGACACGTTGGCCACGCACAAAATGATCTCCGTGCGGCCATCGGCACCGGTGTATTCGCGGGTATAAGCCAGAATGCGCCGATTGGCCGGCGAGAGCATTTTCAGGCTGCCGCGACCGAACGCTTTGGACTGCTTGCGCACTGCGAGCATGCGCCGGGTCCAGTTGAGCAATGAGTGCGGGTCCTGGGTCTGGGTTTCCACATTCACCGACTGGTAGCCGTAGAGCGGGTCCATGATCGGCGGCAGCACCAGGCTGGCCGGATCGGCGCGGGAGAAACCGCCGTTGCGGTCGATGGACCACTGCATCGGTGTGCGCACGCCATCACGGTCGCCCAGGTAGATGTTGTCGCCCATGCCGATTTCATCGCCGTAGTACAAGGTGGGCGTACCCGGCATCGACAGCAGCAGGCTGTTGAGCAACTCTACGCGGCGACGGTCACGCTCCAGCAGCGGCGCCAGACGGCGGCGGATACCCAGGTTGATCCGCGCGCGACGGTCGGCGGCGTAGTAATTCCACAGGTAGTCGCGCTCTTTGTCGGTAACCATTTCCAAGGTCAATTCATCGTGGTTGCGCAGGAAGATCGCCCATTGGCAATTGGCGGGGATCTCCGGGGTCTGGCGCAAGATATCGGTGATGGGAAAGCGATCTTCCTGGGCCAGGGCCATGTACATGCGCGGCATCAACGGGAAGTGAAAGGCCATATGGCATTCGTCGCCGTCATCGCCCTTCTTGTCACCGAAATACAGTTGGGTGTCTTCCGGCCACTGGTTGGCTTCGGCCAGCAGCATGCGGTCGGGGTAATTGGCGTCAATCTCGGCACGAATTTGCTTGAGCACCCCGTGGGTTTCTTCAAGGTTCTCGTTGTTGGTGCCGTCGCGCTCGATCAGGTACGGGATGGCGTCCAGGCGCAGGCCGTCGATGCCCATGTCCAGCCAGTAGCGCATCACTTCGAGCACCGCTTTCATGACCTGCGGGTTATCGAAGTTGAGGTCGGGCTGGTGGGAATAAAAGCGATGCCAGAAGTACTGGCCGGCGACCGGGTCCCAGGTCCAGTTGGATTTTTCGGTGTCGAGGAAAATGATGCGGGTGCCGTCGTACTTCTGGTCGTCATCGGACCACACATAGAAATCCCGCGCCGCCGAACCGGGCTTGGCCTTGCGTGCGCGCTGGAACCAGGGGTGCTGGTCGGATGTATGGTTGATCACCAGTTCGGTGATCACTCGCAGGCCACGTTTGTGTGCTTCGGCGATAAAGCGCTTGGCGTCGGCCATGGTGCCGTAGTCGCTGTGGACGCCGCGATAGTCGGCGATGTCATAGCCGTCGTCGCGGCGTGGTGACGGGTAGAACGGCAGCAGCCAGATGGTGTTCACGCCCAGGTCGGCGATGTAGTCGAGCTTGGCGATCAACCCAGGAAAATCGCCGATACCGTCATTATTGGAGTCGAAAAAGGATTTGACGTGAACCTGATAGATCACCGCGTCCTTGTACCAGAGCGGGTCTTTGATAAAGGTGGCAGCCTTGGGTTTCTTCGCCATTGGACACTCCTGAAACACTCGATAAATCGTGCAGACTCAATGTCGGAGGGGGGGGTTAGCCCCCTCTTCCCCATCAGGTGGTAATGCGCCAGATCCCGAACGGCATCTGCGGTTCCAGGCGCGTCCACTGGGTCTTGCCGTACCAGGTCCAACGATGGCCGTTCATCAGGTCTTCGCCCTGGGTTTGGGCATCGTCCGGCAGGCCCATCTCCCACAAGGGCAGTTCGAAATGAGCTTCCTGGGCGTTAAAAGGGTCCAGGTTGACCGCCACCAGAATGAAGTTGCTGCCGTCCTCGCTGCGCTTGCCGAAGTAGAGGATGTTGTCGTTCCACGCGTTGTAGATCTTCAAGCCCAAGTGCGTATGCAGCGCCGGGTTCTGGCGGCGGATGCGGTTGAGCTGGGCGATCTCGGCAATGATGTTGCCGGGCGCAGTGAAGTCGCGGGGGCGGATCTCGTATTTCTCCGAGTCCAGGTATTCCTCTTTGCCCGGCACCGGCGCGGCTTCGCACAGTTCAAACCCGGAATACATACCCCACAGGCCCGAGCCCATGGTCGCCAGCGCGGCACGGATCAAAAAGCCCGGGCGCCCGGATTGATGCAGGAACGCGGGGTTGATGTCCGGCGTGTTGACGAAAAAGTTCGGGCGGTAGCACTCGCGCCACGGTGACTGGTTGAGCTGGGTGAAATACTCGCTCAACTCAGCCTTGGTATTGCGCCAGGTGAAGTAGGTGTAGCTCTGGGAATAGCCGACCTTGCCCAGGCGCGCCATCATTGCCGGAGTGGTAAAGGCTTCGGCGAGGAAGATCACCTCAGGGTACTTGGAACGCACATCGCTGATCAGCCATTGCCAGAAAGGCAGCGGTTTGGTGTGGGGGTTGTCGACGCGAAAGGTCTTCACGCCCTCTTCCACCCAGCCAACCACGATGTCGCGCAGCTCGGTCCACAGGCCAGGGATCGCATCGGCGGCATAAAAGTCGACGTTGACGATGTCCTGATATTTCTTCGGCGGGTTTTCCGCGTATTTGATCGTGCCGTCCGGGCGCCAGTTGAACCAGCCCGGATGCTCCTTGAGCCACGGATGGTCCTGGGAACATTGAATGGCAAAGTCCAGCGCGATCTCCAAGCCATGGTCAGCGGCGGCCTTGACCAGGCGGCGGAAGTCATCGCGGCTGCCCAACTGCGGGTGAATGGCTTCGTGACCGCCCTCCTCGCTGCCGATGGCGTACGGGCTGCCGGGGTCGTCCGGGCCGGCGGTGAGCGAGTTGTTCCGGCCTTTGCGATGGCTACGGCCGATGGGGTGGATCGGCGGGAAGTACAGCACATCGAAGCCCATGTCGTGGATCATCGACAGCCGCGCGTGTACATCGTTAAAGGTGCCGTGGCGTGCCGGATCATCGGTGATCGAACGGGGAAACAACTCGTACCAGCTGGCGAACTGCGCACGTTCGCGCTCGACGTCAATCGGGTACACCGTGCTGATGCTCAGGTAGGCGCGGTGGTCGGCCTGGGTCATCAGATGCGCACTGTCTTCGTGCAGAAACAACGCCACCTGCTCGGTTTCCAGCAGGCCGGACAGTTCGTGGTGCAACAACATCAGGCGGTCGCGCAGCTCGTTGTCGCTACGCTCGGCGGCTTGCAGCACCAGGCTGCGGCCTTCCTGCAACTCCAGGCTGACCGGTACGCCGGCTTCGTGTTTTTTGCGCAATTCGTAGCAGAAGCTGGCGAAGGTATCGATCCAGGCTTCGATGCAGTATTCATGAGGCCCCTGATGGGCCACCGTGAACGCGCCTTCCCAACCGTTGTTGCCAACATCGGTCATGACCACGCTGTGCCAGCTTTCGTCGCGCAGCGGGCGCCAGCGGATCAATACGGCCAATTTGTCATGGCCATCGGCAAACACTTTGCTGGTGACATTAATGCGCTGGCCTATCACCGCCTTGACCGCGAATTCGCCGCCGTCAATCACGGGGCTGGTGCTTTCGATCGCGATCCGGGGCAATAGCAGTGCCTGGGACAGCGGCAGTACGGCAGTGTCTGGAACCTGTGTTTCAGCAGTCATCGAGCATCTTCCCCTTACGCCCAGTGGACGCCCTTTGCTAGATCCGAATCCAATACGCCAGCACTCTCCCTGAGCGTCGACGCATAAGGTCCGAGCCTGTGCCTGGGTTAAAAGTTCAGGTGGATATGCCGCCATTGAGCGGGAATCAAATGCCCCGTGGGAATGTCCACCGCTAGAGCAAAGCACAAAGGAGGCCACACCGATGAATATCCCGATCCCGGCTGAAACCCCGGACCCGAATATCGACCAGCCGACCCTGCCCCCTACGGAACCCCCGACGGTTCCGGAGCAGGAGCCGCCGGATAACGAGCCACCCGCGGTCGAAGAACCGCCGAAGACCATGCCACCGGTCATCGTCTAAACCACGAGCAGGTTTTGAGGTTCGCTCAAGAGGCGCCCAGCCAATTGAGCGGACCACACATATCTCTGATACGTCCTACATATCCTAGAAAAAAAGCCTAAAACCGACTGTGGGGTTCATACCTAAACTCGTTCGCGCGCAGGCGCCCAATCCAGTTCCTTGGAATAGGGCCCTTAAACCTTTCACGCGAGGACACCTTATGTTGACCATCCCCCCACAGTGGGCTAACCGCCCTACTGCCTCCCAACCCGCGCACGCCAGCGCCTCGCCCGCCCAGCTCACGCCCGAGCGCCTGAATGCGTTACTCACGTCAGGCCCGAGGTGGTCCGCCTCGGCCAAGCCACCGGAACCAACACGCCCCTCCCCGGCGGCGACCGCACCCGGCCCTGCATTGCCCTCGGCGCCGGAGGCAAAGCTCACTGAAGACCTCAGTGACCTCAACACCGCGTTGACCCAAGACAACATCAACCAGATGGTGCGCGATCCCGATGCAGAGTCCTCCCGCGCCCTCATCGCGCGCACCCGCGCGCTGTTGACACCGGCCAATATGCGCACGATGTTGGGCGGCCCTAATGCCTCAACGAACGCCGCCACCCTTGAAGGCCTCAGGCAACGCCTCGGCAAACAAGTCCTCACCGAGACCCAGCAGTCAGCCAGCAACGATGCGGAACAGGAATTGATCGACCAAATGAAGCTGCATCATCTGGAAAACCTTGGAAAAATCTACGACGGCGGCCTCGGGACTGACGAAATCCTCAAGGACTACAACATGTCGCGCAAGCACATAGACGCCATGAAACGCGACCAGTCCGCCAGGGAAGCCAGCGTCCGCACGCTGTACGATATCGGCGGCTCTCTGAGCAAAGAAAAGCTCTCCGCGTTGCGCACCCCCGAACCTGCGTCCGCCACTGCGCAGGTAGCCGAGCGTCTCACTCGCCAGCGCAACACCTATCGCTTCAATGCGCTCAGTGATTCGCGACTTGATGCGCCTCGCGAGATCTCAGGATTCATGGCCGGCGACAAACTGGACCTGTCGGGTATTCGCAACCAATTGAACAAACCGCTGCAAAGGGTCGAACGTTTCTCCGGGGCCAGCGCCGAAATGCAGATCCACTACCTGCCCAGCACCGGCACCAGCGTGATCGCCGTTTCCGGCCACCCGGGCGAGCCGCCGTTTGTGCTTAAGGTTTTCGGTCAGGTGCGGTACAGCGATATCGTGTCCTGAGACGCCGCATAGGGTCAGGCATCCTTATCCAACCACTTGATGATCCTAGGCATTACGCTGAACACCACCAGCGCCAGCAACGTACTCAACACCGCCGTGGATTCACGCCCCATGCCCGCCGCCACACCGATGGCGGCGGTCATCCATAGCCCGGCGGCGGTGGTCAAGCCTTTGACGTGCTGACCCTCTTCGTCTTCCTTACCTTTAAGAATGGTCCCGGCGCCGAGGAAACCAATCCCGGCAATCACCCCCTGCACTACCCGGCTCATGGCATCGGCCTGGTTGCCGGACATCTGCGGCACCAATACAAACAGCGCCGCGCCCATCGCCACCAGCATATGGGTGCGCACCCCGGCGGCCTTGCCCTTGTGCTCCCGTTCAAAACCGAGGATCCCGCCCAGCAGCGCAGCGATCAGCAGGCGCACGGTGATCTGCGTGAGCTGTCTGGCATCGCCGAGATCGGCGAATTCGGCCTGCAGGGTCACCCATACTTCGTGCCACCAAGCGTCCATAAACCCTGTCCTTTGTTGAGATGGATAATGGATTGACAACGGCGACCGTCAGTCAGTTGCCTGGAACACCGCGCCTGTGCATGCGCCCTAACGTTTATCAGCCTGATAAAAAGGAGAGCGCCATGCCAATCCGTATCGAAAACCGCACCTGTTTCTTCAAGGTCAACGATGAGGGCCGGGAATACAGCCTGCCCGCCGCTGAAGTCACCGTCAGCACTGACGTCCCCAGAGCCATGTCCTATGTGGACGTGGGCGCCGAGCGTGTCTACATCACCGAGCAGGAAGCCGATGCCCTCACCGTGGCCGGCGCCATCGATGGGCGTCAGCACAAGAAGGTCACCACGCCGGATTCGGCGATTTGACTGATCTGTATCTATTGACACAGCACAAGCCTGCACCCCGAAGGCGACGGGGTGCAGCACAATGTCGCAGGGCCGCAGCTGCAAGCAATCTGATCCGGTTTTTATCGTCATAGCTGAGTCTGTTATGCAAACAGCTCGCCGCGCATAGTCCATTGGCCTGATGGAGGCTGATGAGCGAACGACCATGAGCGAACGAATCCCCACCGTGGAAATCTTTGAGCCCGTGCACCCAAAGAAGGTGAAGGCCAAATCCAGCGACACTCTGATCCATACCCGCAGTTTCACCGGCTTGTTCCGCACCTTGCGTGTGCTGGGCGCAGGCTTTCTGTTCCTGGCCTTTTTCGGCACCGTGTGGCTGAACTGGGGCGGTCGGCAAGCCGTGCTGTGGGACTTGGCTGAAAGCAAGTTCCACATCTTCGGCGCGACGTTCTGGCCCCAGGACTTCATCCTGTTGTCGGCGCTGTTGATCATCTGTGCCTTCGGCCTGTTTGCCATTACGGTCTTCGCCGGCCGCGTCTGGTGCGGCTACACCTGCCCGCAAAGCTCGTTCACCTGGCTGTTTATGTGGTGTGAAAAGGTCACCGAGGGCGAACGCAACCAACGCATCAAGCTGCAAGCGGCGCCATGGAGCCTCAACAAGCTGGCGCGGCGCTCGGCCAAGCACACGCTGTGGCTGGGCATCAGCGTGCTGACCGGGCTGACATTTGTCGGTTACTTCACCCCCATTCGCCCCCTCGCGGCGGAACTGCTGACCTGGCAAATGGGCGGCGTCAGCCTGTTCTGGGTGCTGTTTTTCACCGCCGCCACCTACCTCAATGCCGGTTGGTTGCGCGAAGCGGTGTGCATGCACATGTGCCCTTACGCACGGTTCCAGAGTGTGATGTTCGATAAAGACACCCTCACCATCTCTTACGACGCCGCCCGTGGCGAACATCGTGGGCCGCGCAAACGCGAGGTCAAACCCGCCGACGTCGGCCTGGGCGATTGCATCGATTGCCAGCTGTGCGTGCAGGTGTGCCCGACCGGCATCGACATCCGCGACGGCCTGCAAATGGAGTGCATCGGCTGCGCGGCGTGTGTCGATGCCTGCGATTCGATCATGGACAAGATGGGCTACGCGCGCGGTTTGGTGCGCTACACCAGCGAACATCAACTGCAAGGCGGCAAGACTCACCTGCTAAGGCCGCGACTGATCGGCTACAGTGCCGTGCTGCTGGTTATGATCGCCGCGCTGGTGGTGGCCTTGGTGCAACGGCCGATGGTGTCGCTGGACGTGACCAAGGACCGGGGCATGTTTCGCGAAAACAGCCAGGGCTTGATTGAAAACATCTACAGTCTCAAGGTCATCAACAAGACCCAGCAGCGCCAGGATTATCGGCTGGAGCTGGTAGAGGCCGAAGGTTTCCAATTGCAAGGCAAGACCGGGATCAGCCTGGCGCCAGGGGAAATCGTGGATGTACCGGTGTCGGTGGCACTGCTGGCGGGTAAACCGGCGAGCAGTTCGCAGACACTGCGCTTCAAAGTGACGGATGTGGACGAGCCGTGGGTGTACAGCGAGGCCGAGAGCCGCTTCGTCGCACCGCTCAACCGCTGATACTTGGCTATCGAAAACGATGAAAGCCCAATGTGTGAGGGGGCTTGCCCCCGATGGTATCTCTCATACAAAAACCTGTGTTTAAGGCCGCCATGAAACGCTACGAAAAATTCGCCGACGACATCGCTGAACTGATCCGCTCCGGCGTCCTCGGCCCCGGCCAACGCGTGCCGTCGGTGCGCTACGCGAGCCAGACCTACGGCGTCAGCCCCTCCACGGTGTTCCAGGCGTATTACCTGCTGGAGCGCCGCGGGCTGATCCGCGCGCGGCCGCGCTCCGGTTACTTCGTCAACACCCATGCGCCGAGCCCGTTTTCCGAACCGGTGGTGAGCGAACAGGTACACGAATCCACCGAGGTGGATGTGAGCGAGCTGGTGTTTTCGGTGCTCGACTCGATCAAGGACCCCACCACCGTGCCCTTCGGTTCGGCGTTCCCCAGCCCGATGCTGTTCCCGTTGCCGCGTCTGGCCCGTTCCCTGGCCAGCGCCAGCCGTGAGATGGACCCGCGCATGGTGGTCACTGACATGTCGCCGGGCAACCCACAACTGCGCCGGCAAATTGCCCTGCGCTATATGGTCGGCGGCCTGATGCTGCCTATGGAAGAGTTGCTGATCACCAACGGCGCCCTGGAAGCGCTGAACCTGTGCCTGCAGGCCGTGACCGAGCCAGGCGATTTGGTGGCCATCGAGGCTCCGGCGTTTTATGCCTGCTTGCAGGTCTTGGAACGTTTAAAACTCAAGGCGGTGGAGATCCCGGTGCACCCACGCGACGGCATCGATCTCAATGCCCTGGCGCAAAGCCTGGAGCGCTACCCGATCAAGGCCTGTTGGACCATGACCAGCTTCCAGAACCCCATGGGCGCCACCCTGCCTGAAGCCAAGAAACAAGCGCTGGTGGAACTGTTGCGCGGCCATCAGGTGCCCTTGATCGAAGACGATGTGTACGCCGAGTTGTACTACGGGCAGCACGCGCCCAAACCGGCCAAGGCGTTCGACACCGAGGGCCTGGTGATGCACTGCGGCTCGTTCGCCAAGAGCCTTGCACCGGGTTATCGCGTGGGCTGGGTCGCGGCCGGGCGCTATGCGCAGAAAGTCGAACGTTTGAAGCTGATGACCTCGTTGTGCCCGTCGATGCCGGCCCAAGCGGCAATTGCCGACTACCTGCAACACGGCGGCTACGACCGGCACCTGCGCAAATTGCGCTATGCCTTGGAAGAACAGCAAAGCGCCATGCTGGCCGCCATTGGCCGCTACTTCCCCGCGCAAACCCGCGTCAGCCAACCCGCCGGCGGGTATTTCCTGTGGCTGGAACTGCCCGAGCAGACCGATTCGCTGAAGCTATTCCAGATGGCCCTGGCCCAAGGCATCAGCATTGCGCCGGGGCCGATTTTCTCGGCGACTCAACGTTTCAGAAATTGTATTCGCCTGAACTACGGCAGCCCGTGGACCGAGGCGTCCGAGAAAGCTATGGAAACGTTGGGGCGGATTGTGCGGTCGTTCTAAGTGATGGTGTTGCGCTTTCTGACGCCATCGGGGGCAAGCCCCCTCCCACATTTTGAGCTGTGAGTACTCTCAAGTGTGGGAGGGGGCTCGCCCCCGATGGCGTCGGTTCGGGCACTGCATCCCTAGCGCCCGCCGCCCAAATCCAGAAACGTGCCGGTGGCATAGGACGCCTTGTCCGACAGCAACCAGATAATCGCTTCGGCCACTTCATCCGGGCGGCCGCCACGGGCCATGGGGATGCCAGACTCCAGTTTGCTGACCCGGTCCGGATCGCCGCTCAGGGCATGAAAGTCGGTGTAGATATAACCCGGGCGCACCGCATTGACGCGGATACCTTCGCCGGCAACTTCTTTCGACAGGCCAATGGTGAAGGTGTCGAGCGCGCCCTTGGAGGCGGCATAGTCGACATACTCACCTGGCGAACCCAGGCGTGCCGCTACCGATGACACATTGACGATACTGCCGCCCTGCCCGCCATGCCGGGGCGACATGCGCAACAGCGCATGCTTGGCACACAGAATCGGGCCGAGCACGTTGGTCTTGAGCATTTTCAGGATGCGAAACTCCGACATCTCATCCACCCGGGATTTATGCCCCACGGTGCCGGCGTTGTTCACCAGCGCAGTGACCCGGCCCAATTCGGTGTCGACACGGTGGAACAGCGCGATCACTTCGTCTTCGATACTTACGTCAGCGCGCACCGCAATCGCCTCGGCGCCGAGGGCGCGTACCTGTTCCAGCACGCGGTGGGCGGCCTCGTCGTCGGCCTGATAATTGATGCAAATACGGTAGCCCTGACGCGCAGCCAGCAAGGCCGTCTCGGCGCCAATCCCGCGACTGCCCCCGGTGATGATGACGACTTTGTCCATGCCTGGTGTCTCCTGTTTCTACCTGTAGGTTTAATGGGTCGCGTCAAGAATAACCGTCACTCACTGACCTTGTCAGGAGCGGCCGCCTCTTCGGCGCGGCGGATATTAGCCATAAAACCCTCGGCCGGCAGTGGAAGACCCAACAGATAACCTTGCAGCGAGTTACAACCCAGGCGCGTTAGAAAATCCTGCTGTTTATCGGTTTCCACGCCTTCGGCCACAATGCGCAGCCCAAGGGCCTGGCCGAGGGCGACGATGGCCGACACGATAGCGGCATCGTCGCCATCGTGCTCCAGATCGCGCACGAAGCCACGGTCGATTTTAAGTTCGTTGGCCGGCAAGCGCTTGAGGTACATCAAGCTGGAGTAACCGGTGCCGAAATCATCGATGGACAGGTCCACGCCCATGTCCGATAGCTGCTGCAACACCTTCATGCTCGCGTCGGCATCGCGCATGGCCGTGGTTTCGGTGATTTCCAGGGTCAGGCTGTTAGCCGGCAACTGGTGGCGTTCAAGCGCGGCGGCGACGCTGTTGACCAGCCCGGCATGGCAGAACTGCAACGCAGAAAGATTCACGGCGATGCGCCATTCTTCATACCCCTGCACGTACCACAGGCGCATCTGGCGGCAAGCTTCATTGAGCACCCATTCGCCGATGGGGATGATCAGCCCGGTTTTCTCCGCCAGTTCAATAAACGTCGCCGGCATCAACAGGCCCTGCTGCGGATGCTCCCAGCGCAATAGCGCCTCGGCGCCCACCGCAATGCCGCTGGCCGCATCGAACTTAGGCTGGTAGTACAAGCGAAACTGCTGTTGCTCCACGGCATTGCGCAAGTCCTGCAACAGTTGCAGTTGCTTGCGCGCGTTGGTGTTCATCGACACATCGAAAAAGCTGTAGCCGTTCTTGCCCAAGCCCTTGGCGTGGTACATGGCGGCGTCGGCGTTCATCAACAATTCCTGGGGCGTGGCGCCGTTGCCGGGGAACAGTGCGATACCGACGCTGGCGGAGATTTTCAGCTCATGCTCGGCCACCAGGAACGCCCTGTTGGTCAGTTGTACCTGGCGCTCGGCCAGGCCGAGGGCATCGTCCGGCTGGTTCAGTTGCACCAACAGTACAAACTCGTCACCACCGATACGCGCCAGGGTGTCGTGGCTGCGCAGATCCTCGCGCAGGCGCAAGCCCACTTCGCGCAGCAATTGGTCGCCCAGATGATGACCAAAGGCATCGTTGACCGGTTTGAAGCCATCCAGGTCGATAAACATCAGCGCAAAACAACCGCCCTGCTCCTGCACCGCCTGCATGGCCTGCTGAATGCGGTCGGCGAGCAGGCTGCGATTGGGCAGACCGGTGAGCATGTCATGCAAGGCCAGGTGGGACAGTTCCTGGTTGGCCTGAGTGAGCGAATCGGCGAGCACCGCGGTGCGGGCTTCCAGGCGCGCGTCGAGCAACGAAGTCAGCAAAGCGATGGCCAGCACTGCCAGGGTGGTGACCAGCACCAAGTTATCCAGGCCATTTCCGCTCAACCCGTCCAGGGCGGCGCCGCAGTAGCTGTCATCGGCAAAGCTGGCGGCCGCCATTGCGGTGTAGTGCATGCCGACAATGGCAACGCCCATCACCACCGCAGCACCACCTCGGAGCAGGCGTACACGCGGGGTGTTGCGCCGCAGGTTGAACGCAATCAGCAAGGCCGCGCCCGACGCCGCCACGGCGATCATCAACGAGGCACCGAACAACGTGGGGTCGTAGTCGATGTCGGGGGTCATACGCATGGCCGCCATGCCGGTGTAGTGCATGCAGCTGATACCGGCCCCCATCACCAACGCGCCGAATAGCAGTTGCCAGGCGGGCAACCGGGTCTGGCTGACCAGCCACAAGGCAAAGCCGCTGGACAATACGGCGATCAACAGCGACAACGCAGTGATGCCCACATCGAACCCCAGGGCAAACGGCAAGCGCAACGCGAGCATGCCGATAAAGTGCATCGACCACACCCCCACCCCCATCGCCAACGCGCCTCCGACTATCCACAGGTAGACGGCCCGTCCCTGGGCGGTCGCGATGCGGCCGGCCAGGTCGAGTGCGGTGTAGGAAGCCAGAATCGCAACGAACAGCGAGATCACGACCAACGAAGGGGTATAGCTACCGATAAGCATGCTGAGTCTCGCGAGCTACGAGCTGGAACGCCCGTACCGAGTGGCAAAGCGGCGGATTGTAGCGATAAATATTCGGCGGCAGTTGAATAATTATCACAAGGCCATCATGGGCTTTTTGACGTCAATCCACCGGCTCAACATCGCCATCGAGCGCTTGCACGCCCGCACTCTTCTAGTTGTTGGCGCTGATTTGGGTTTGCCCGTCCCAGCCCCCGCCCAAGGCGGCGATCAGTTGCACACTGGCGACCAGGCGCGATTGCAGCAAGGTCAACACGCTGCGTTCGTTGCTCAGGGCGGTGGCCTGTACGGTGACCACGTCCAGGTAGGCTATCAGCCCCGCTTTGTACTGGTTCTCGGTCAGGCGCAGCGACTCGCGCGCCGCCGCCAATGCTTCGTTGCTGACCGCCGCTTCGTCCTCCAGCACCTTGAGTTGCACCATGTAGTTTTCCACTTCGCGGAAACCGTCCAGTACGGTCTGGCGGTACTTGGCCACGGTTTCGTCGTAGGACGCCACGGTGCGGTCGACCTCCGCCGAGCGCTGGCCACCGTCGAACAGGGTCATGGCCAGTTTCGGCCCCACTGACCAGAAGCGGTTGGGCAGGCTGATCCAGTCGGCATAAGTGCTGCTGGAATAGCCACCGGCCAGGCTCAGGGTCAGGTCCGGGTAGTACGCGGCCTTGGCCACGCCGATATTGGCATTGGCGGCGATCACCGCGCGCTCGGCCGAAGCAATGTCCGGGCGGCGCTCCAACAGCTGCGACGGCAGGCCTACCGGGATCTGTGGCAGCTGCGGAATGTCCTTGCTCACCGCCAGGCTGAAGTTGGCCGGCGCCTCGCCGATCAGCACCGCAATGGCGTTTTCCAGTTGGGCGCGCTGCCAGATCAGGTCGATCAGGCTGGCCTGGGTGGTCTTGAGCTGGGTTTGCGCCTGGGCCACCGCGTCCTTGCCGGACACGCCAGCGCGATACTGGTTTTCGGTCATTTGCAGGGAGCGTTGATAGGTGTCCAGGGTGGCTTGCAACAGCCGCGTCTGTTCATCCATCACCCGCAGTTGCAGGTAGCTTTGTACCAGTTCCGATTGCTGGCTCAGGCGCATCGCGGCCAGGTCCGCCGAGCTGGCTTCGGCGCTGGCCTCGTTGGCCTCCAGGCCACGACGCAACTTGCCCCAGACATCCGCCTCCCAGCTCACGCCCAATTGCGCGTTGAGGGTGTCGCGGATGCCGCTGCTGGAACTGCTGAGGCTGGCACTGCTGCTGCCGGTGCCCTGGCTGGCGCGGGTCTTGCCCACGCTGAGGTCGACGCTGGGGTAGAACGCACCGCGCGAGCTGCGCACCAACGCCTGGGCCTGGCGAAAACGTGCCTCGGCCTGAGCCACGGTCTGGTTGGCATTATTGAGCCGCGCGACCAAGTCGTTGAGCTGACGGTCGCCATACAATTCCCACCAGGCGCCGCGGGCCAGCGCGTCGCTCGGCGTGGCCTGACGCCAGCCTTGGGCTTGCTTGAACTGCGCGGGCTCGATGACCTCCGGGCGCTGGTAATCCGGGCCAATGGCGCAAGCGCTGAGCATCAGACCGCAGAGTGCCGCTGCCAACAGTTTTTGGGGGGCGTGGGTTGAATCGGTCATAGCGCAGTGTCCAGGGCGGCATCGGTCCGCACGCCGCGCCAGGCATTGAAGCGATGGCGCGCGCGGTCGAGGTAAAGGTAAACCACCGGGGTGGTGTAAAGAGTCAGGATCTGGCTGAACACCAGGCCGCCAATGATGGTAAGGCCCAACGGTTGGCGCATTTCCGCACCGTCGCCGGCGCCGAGCAGCAACGGCAAAGCACCGAGAATCGCCGCCAGGGTGGTCATCAGGATCGGCCGCAGGCGCAACAGGCAGGCGCTGCGGATCGATTCCAGCGGGCTCATGCCGTCATGGCGTTCCAGTTGCAGCGCCAGGTCGATCATCAGGATCGCGTTTTTCTTCACCACCCCGATCAGCAGAAACAGCCCCAATAACGAGATGAGGCTGAATTCGCCGCCCAGCAGGTAGATCGACAGCAGCGCGCCGACGCCAGCCGAGGGCAAGGTCGACAGGATGGTCAACGGGTGAATATAGCTTTCGTACAGAATCCCCAGCACCAAATAGACCGCCACCAGCGCGCCAAGAATCATGAAGGGTTGACCCTTCTGCGTCGCCGCAAAGGCATCGGCGGTGCCGGCCATTTTGGCAATCACATCTTCCGGCAGCCCCACCTTGGCGATCGCCCGCTCAATGGCGGCCGTACCCTGCTCTACCGTGAACCCGGGGGCGATGTCGAACGCAATGTTTTCCGAGGCAAACTGGCCCTCATGACTGACGCGGTCGTCCGCCAGGCTGTTTTCGTAATGGGCGATGGTGGACAACGGCACCCGCGCACCGTCGGCCGTAATCACCTGCATCTGGTTCAGGGTGATCGGATCTTGGGCATATTTGGGGTTGACCTCCATCACCACCTGGTACTGGTTGAGGCTGTCGTAGATCGTGGAAATCTGCCGCTGACTGTAGGCGTTGTTCAGCACCCCCGTGACCATGTTCATGTCGATACCCAGGCGCTTGGCCTGATCACGGTCGACGATCAGTGTCACTTGCGCCGCACCACGGCCTTCGCGCGCGTCGATGGCGGTCAGCTCCGGTAATTCACGCAATGCGGCAACCACTTTCGGGTACCACAGACGCAACGCGGCCAGGTCGCCGCTTTGCAGGATGTAGGAATACTGTGCGCTGGTCTGGTCGCGGCTGCCGCCGAATTGCAGGTCCTGGTCGGCCATCAGGAACAGGCGCCCGCCCGGCACCGGTGGCACGTTCTTGCGCAGACGCTCGATCACCGCCTGGGCCGAGACTTTGCGCTCTTTGATGGGTTTGAGCCGCACCAGCATCACCGCGTTGTTGGTGCCGTTGTTGCCACCGATAAAGCCGGCGACGCTGAGCACCGCCGGGTCCTTGAGCACCGCCTGACGGAAAATTTCCATCTTCGGCTGCATCACGCTGAACGACAGGCCGTCATCGCCGCGCACAAAGCCGATCAACTGCCCGGTGTCCTGCTGCGGCATAAAGGTTTTCGGCACCACGATATACAACGCCACGTTGACGCCGATGGTCAGCAACAGGCTGAGCAAGGTCAGGCGCCGGTGGCGCAGCACCCAGTCCAGGCTGCGGGCGTAGCCGGCGACCATGCGCTCGTTGATCCTGTGGCTCCAGCGTTGCAAACCGGTCATATGGCCTTTGACATGGGGCTTGAGCCAACGGGCGCAGAGCATCGGCGTCAGGGTCAACGACACCACCAGCGAGACGATGATCGCCGCCGACAAGGTGATGGAAAACTCGCGGAACAGGTTGGTGACGATCCCGCCCATAAACAGGATCGACAGGAACACCGCCACCAGCGACACGTTCATCGACAACAAGGTAAACCCGACTTCCTGGGCCCCCAGGTACGCCGCCTTCATCGGCGGCACGCCTTCATCGATGTGCCGGGAGATGTTCTCCAGCACCACGATGGCATCGTCCACCACCAGGCCAGTGGCCAGGATCAACGCCATCAACGAGAAGTTGTTCAACGAGAACCCGTACAGGTACATCACCGCAAAGGTGCCCACCAGCGACACCGGCACCGCCAGGGTCGGGATCAGCGAAGCGCGGAAATTGCCGAGGAACAGGTACACCACCAGGATCACCAGCCCCACCGCGATCAGCAGGGTCATCTCCGCTTCGTGCAGGGTGGCGGTGATCACCGGCGAGCGGTCCATGGCCAGGCTGAGCTTGACGCTGGACGGCAGCACCGCCTGCAACGCCGGTAATTGCGCCTTGATCTGGCGCACGGTCTCGATAATGTTGGCCCCGGACTGGCGGTTGATCACCAGCAACACCGCCGCATCGTTGTTGAAGAAACCGCTGTTGTAGCGGTCTTCCACGCCGTCGCTGATCTTGGCCACATCCCCCAGGCGCAAGGCTGCGCCGTTCTGGTAGCGAATCAGCAGCGGCTCGTAGTCCTTGGCCTTTTCCAATTGGTCGTTGGCTTGGATCTGCCAGTTGCGCTCGCTGTCTTCCAGCGAGCCCTTGGGCCGGCGCTGGTTGGCATTGGCGATGGTGTTGCGCACATCGTCCAGGGCCACGCCGTACTGATCGAGAGCCTTGGGTTCGAGTTCAATGCGCACCGCCGGCAAGGAGCTGCCGCCGATCTGCACTTCACCCACGCCCGGCACCTGGGACAGGCTCTGGGACAAGATGGTGGAGGCCAGATCGTAGAGCTGGCCCTTCTGCAACACGTCCGAGGTCAGCGACAGCACCATGATCGGCGCTTGGGACGGGTTGATCTTCTTGTAGGTGGGCATGCTGCGCATGCCGCTGGGCAGCAGATTACGCGAGGCGTTGATGGCCGCCTGCACTTCACGCGCCGCGCCGTTGATATCGCGGTCGGAGTCGAAGGCCAGAATCACCCGGGTCGAGCCCTGACTGGAACTGCTGCTCATGGTGGTGATGCCGGCAATCGAGCCGAACGAACGCTCCAAGGGCGTGGCCACGGTGGACGCCATCACCTCGGGGCTCGCGCCAGGCAGGCTGGCCGACACCACGATCACCGGGAAGTCGATCTGCGGCAACGGCGATACCGGCAGCAGGTTGAAGCTCACTCCGCCGAGCAACATGATCGCCAGGCTCAGCAGCATGGTGGCTACCGGCCGGCGAATGAACGGTCCGGACAGGTTCATGACTCAACCGGCTCCAGGCTCTGGGGTTCTTTGCGCCAGCGTCGGCCGAGGCGATCGAAATACAGGTAGATCACCGGGGTGGTGAACAGCGTCAGCACCTGGCTGACCAGCAGCCCGCCGACCATCACCAAGCCCAAGGGTTGGCGCAGCTCCGCGCCGGAACCGCTGGCCAGCATCAACGGCACGGCGCCGAACAGCGCGGCCAGGGTGGTCATCAGGATCGGCCGGAAACGCAGCAGCGCCGCCTGATAGATCGCGGTCTGCGGGTCCAGGCCCTGATTGCGTTCGGCGTCGAGGGCGAAGTCGATCATCATGATCGCGTTCTTTTTGACGATACCGATCAACAAAATGATGCCGATGATCGCGATCATGCCCAGGTCATTGCCGCTGAGCAGCAACGCCAACAAAGCCCCAACCGCCGCAGAGGGCAACGTGGACAGAATGGTGATCGGGTGGATGTAGCTCTCGTAGAGCACCCCCAACACGATGTACATGGTGACCACCGCCGCCAGGATCAGCAGCAAGGTACTCGACAACGAGGCTTCAAACGCCTGGGCCGCGCCCTGGAACTGGGTCTGCACGCCCACCGGCATGCCGATGTCTTTCTGCGTCTGGTTGATCAGTTCCACGCCCTTGCCCAGCGCCACGCCGGGTGCGAGGTTGAACGACATCATCACCGCTGGGAACTGGCCGATGTGCGCCACGGCCAGCTGGGCCTGGCGCTGTTCCACCTTGGCCAGGCTCGACAAGCGCACTTGGCCGCCGTCGGTGGTTTTGACGTAGATCTGGTTCAGCGCGTCCGGCCCGAGGGTTTCGCCGGATTGGGCCTGCAACACCACGCGGTACTGGCTGGCCTGGGTGTAGATGGTCGAGATCTGCCGCTGGCCGAAGGCGTCATACAGCGCGTCGGTGATGTTCGAGACGCTGACGCCCAGGCGCGAGGCGGCATCGCGGTCGATCACCAGGTATACCTGCAGGCCCTTGTCCTGCAGGTCGCTGGCCACATCGGTGAGTTCCGGCAACTGGCTGAGGGCGTGTACCAGTTTGTCGCTCCACAACGCCAGCAACTCGGCATCCGGCGATGACATGCTGAACTGATACTGGGTGCGACTGACGCGGTCTTCGATGGTCAGGTCCTGCACCGGCTGCATAAACAAGCGAATGCCCACCAGCTTGTCGATTTGCGGTTGCAGACGCGTGATCACCTGGGCCGCGCTGAGGTCGCGCAGGCCGTGGGGCTTGAGGTTGATCAGCAAGCGGCCGCTGTTGAGTGTGGCGTTGTCGCCATCCACGCCGATATAGGACGACAGGCTTTCCACCGCCGGGTCGGCGAGGATGATCTTGGCCAACTCCTGCTGACGCTGGCTCATCGCCGCAAAGGAAATCGACTGGGGCGCTTCGGAAATGCCCTGGATCACGCCGGTGTCCTGCACCGGGAAAAACCCCTTGGGCACCACCAGGTACAGCACCACGGTCAGGCCGAGGGTGGCGATGGCCACCAGCAGGGTCAGCGGTTGGTGCTTGAGCACCCATTGCAACTTGCGCCCGTAGCCTTCGATCAACCAGTCGATCCAGGCGCCGCTGGCCTTATAGAAACGGCCCTGTTCTTCTTCCTTGGGCTCACGCTTGAGCAGGCGCGCGCACATCATCGGCGTGAGAGTCAGGGACACCACCAGGGAAATCAGGATCGCCACCGCCAGGGTGATGGCGAACTCGCGGAACAAGCGCCCAACCACATCGGCCATGAACAGCAGCGGGATCAGCACCGCGATCAGCGACAGCGTCAGGGAAATCAGAGTGAAACCGATCTGCTTGGCGCCCTTGAGCGCGGCGGCGAGGGGCGTTTCGCCCTCCTCGATATAGCGGGAAATGTTCTCCAGCATCACGATGGCATCGTCCACCACGAAGCCGGTGGCAATGGTCAGGGCCATCAGCGTCAGGTTGTTGATGGAGAAGCCCGCCAGGTACATCACGCCGAAGGTGCCCACCAGGGACAGCGGCACGGCGATGGACGGGATGATCGTGGCACTGACACGCCGCAGGAACAGGAATGTCACCATCACCACCAGGGCAATGGCGATCAGCAGTTCGTGCTGCACGTCCTTGACCGACGCGCGGATGGTCTGGGTGCGGTCGGTGAGCACGGTGACGTCGAGGCCGGCCGGTAGGTTATCGGTGATACTCGGCAGCAGCGCCTTGATGCGGTCGACCACCTCGATCACGTTGGCACCCGGCTGGCGCTGGATATTGAGCAGCACGGCCTGGTTCTGGTTGGCCCAGGCGGCCAGGCGCTCGTTCTCGGCGCCGTCGACGATCTGCGCAACGTCCTTGAGACGCAGCGGCGCGCCATTGTTGTAGGCCAGGATCAGTTCGGCGTATTGCTGGGGCGAGACTAACTGGTCGTTGGCATCGAGCATCGAAACCCGCGTGGGGCCGTCGAAGTTGCCCTTGGGCTGGTTGACGTTGGACGCGGCGATCAAGGTGCGCACGTCCGAGAGGTTCAAACCATTGGCCGCCAGGGCCTCGGGGTTGACCTTGATGCGCACGGCCTGGCGCTGACCGCCGGCGATGCTGACCATGCCGACGCCGCTGATCTGCGCGATTTTCTGCGCCATGCGCGTATCGACCAGGTCATTGAGCTTGGGCAGCAGCATGGTCTTGGAGGTGATGGCCAGGGTCAGTACCGGGGTGTCCGCCGGGTTGACCTTGTTGTACACCGGCGGCGCCGGCAGGTCCTTGGGCAGCAGGTTGGTGGCGGCGTTGATCGCGGCCTGCACCTGTTGCTCGGCCACGTCCATATTGATGTCGAGGTTGAAGCGCAGGGTCAGCACCGAGGCGCCGCCGGAGCTGGTGGAGGCCATCTGGGTCAGGCCGGGCATTTGCCCGAACTGGCGCTCCAGGGGCGCGGTGACCGCGCTGGTCATCACATCCGGGCTGGCGCCGGGGTACAGGGTCATTACGCGGATGGTCGGGTAGTCCACCTGGGGCAAGGCCGACACCGGCAGCAAGCGGTACGCAATGATGCCGGCCAGGACAATGGCCAGCATGCTCAGGGTGGTAGCGACCGGGCGAAGAATAAACAGCCGCGACAGGTTCATGAACCGACCTTTTGCGCCTTGCCGGCGGTGCTGCCGGTCTCCCCTTTGGCCGCAGGCTTGCCTTGCAGGTGTTCGGTCGGCGTGGTCGGCACTTCGCTGCTGTCGTTGACCACGTCCACTTCACTGCCGTCCTTGAGGCGGTCGGTGCCTTCCAGCACCACCCGGTCGCCGGCGACCAGGCCCTGCTTGATCACAGTGTTGTCGCCGTCGGAGTCGCCCACCACCAACGGCTGGACCTTAACCTTCTTGTCGCCATCGAGCTTGTAGACGAAGGTGCCGTTGTTGCCGAACTGAATGGCCGCCGAGGGCGCGAGCACCACGTTGTGCAAAGTGTCGGCCAGCAGGTGCACATTGACGAACTGGTTGGGGAACAGCGCCTGGTCCTTGTTATCGAAGCGCGCCTTGAATTTCAGGGTGCCCGTGGTGACGTCGATCTGGTTATCCAGGCTTTGCAGTACGCCGGTGGCCTGAATTTTCGCATCGCCACGGTCCCAGGCTTCCACAGGCAATTTATTGCCGGCGTGGTAACGGGTCAGGACCGTGTCCAGGGTGTTTTCCGGCAAGGTGAAGGCCACGCTGATCGGCTGGGTCTGGGTGATCACAGCCAGGGCGGTGGTGTCGTTGGCCGCCACCAGGTTACCCACATCGAGCTGGCGCAAGCCCACACGGCCACTGATGGGCGCGCGGATCTTGGTGAATTCGAGGTTGAGCTTGGCGTCATCCACCGCACCCTGGTTTGTCTTGACCGTGCCCTGGTATTGCAGGACCAGCGCTTCGGCGGTGTCCAGGGTCTGTTTGGCGATGCTGTCCTGGGCATACAGGTCACGATAGCGCTGCACGTCGACCTGGGCGTTCTTCAACTGGGCCTGGTTCTGCAGCAAGGTGCCCTGGGCTTGGAGCAAGGCGTTCTGGTAGCTGCGCGGGTCGATCTCGGCGAGCAGATCGCCGGCCTTGACCATTTGCCCTTCTTCAAAGGCTATTTTCACCAGCTCCCCGCCCACTCGGCTGCGCACATTGATGGTATTGAGCGCGGTAACCGTGCCCAGCGCCTTGTAGTAGACCGGGAATTCCCCCTGCACCACCGGCGCCACACGCACCGGCACCGGACCGGTAGAGCCGCCGAAGCCCGGGCGCGCCATACCGGTTTTGCCGGTGTGCCCGGCCGGTGCGTCTTTATGGGCCGCGCCGCTTGGCCAGAATTTCCAGCACAGGCCGGCGATAACCAGCAGCACAAGCAGGCCAAACAGCCAGCGACGGGAGTGACGGGGGGAGGATTGCATGGAGTGATCAACCATTGGGCGCGAGAGCTTCTTCTTTGGGAGGCTGAAAGATAAGCACTGGGGCGCATTTAGAAAAGCGCCTTTACCGGCTATTTACCTTGGGCTTACAACATGTGACTTGAGGATCTTAGTCCATCGGCCTATTCCAGCTAAGCATTTGAAGCACAAATGAAAACGGCCTGGACTAGGCCAGGCCGCAATCATGTATCAAGCGTGTTACTGCAAAACGACAGCAATGCGCCGAAACAGTTACTTCAATACTGCCAGGGCAGCTTCGTAGTTCGGCTCCTGGCCGATTTCCGATACCAGCTCGCTGTGCAGCACGGTGTCGTTCTCGTCCAGCACGACCACCGCGCGGGCGGTCAAGCCTTTGAGCGGGCCGTCGGCGATGGAAACACCGTAATCAACCGCGAAATCCGAATCACGGAAGTCCGACAGGCTTTTCACGTTTTCCAGGCCTTCGGCACCGCAGAAGCGCGCCTGGGCGAATGGCAGGTCGGTGGAGATGCACAGCACCACGGCGTTGTTCAGCGAGCTGGCCTGAGCGTTGAACTTACGCACCGAAGTGGCGCAGGTTGGGGTGTCGACGCTTGGGAAGATATTCAGCACTTTGCGCTTGCCGGCGTAGGTCGCCAGGGTTGCGTCCGACAGATCGCCGGCGGTCAGGGTGAAGTCGTGGGCCTTGGCGCCAACTTTCGGCAGTTCGCCTTCAACCTGGACAGGGTTGCCTTTGAGGGTGACTTGAGCCATGAACGGAATCCTTATGCTGGGTTTGGTTTAAACGAATGCGAGAGGCGGAAGTTAACCACAAAGTACGATGACCACCTACCGCCAGACACAAATTGTCATGTCGCCGGTTGTGGTTTAATTGCGCGCCTTTCGCCCTGCCCTGCAAGGAAACCGTTGTCGATGAAGCCGCCTGCTACCCGAGTCCTGGTCATTGGTTACGTCTGGCCGGAGCCGCGCTCCTCGGCCGCGGGCGGGCATATGATGCAGATTCTCGAAACTTTTCTGACACAAGGTTGGGACATCACCTTCAGCAGCCCCGCCGCGCTCGGCGAACATAAGGCCGACCTGGCGGCGCTGGGTATCGCCGAGTGCGCCATCGAGCTGAATAACAGCAGTTTCGATGACTTTGTCCGCGAACTGGCCCCGGATATCGTGCTGTTCGACCGTTTCATGATGGAAGAACAGTTCGGTTGGCGCGTCGAAAAACACTGCCCGAATGCCCTGCGCGTGCTGGAAACCTCCGACCTGCAAAGCCTGCGCGACGCCCGCCATCAGCGCCTAAAGGAACACCTCAAAATCGAGCCCGATAGCGATGACTTCACCGCGCTGTTCGCCCCGGCCTTGACCGAAGAATTCCAGCACATGGCCAACACCGACCTGGCCAAGCGCGAGATCGCAGCAATTTACCGTTGTGATATCAGCCTGATGATTTCCGATGTGGAAATCCGCCTGCTCACCGAACAATTCAAGGTGCCGGCCGCCTTGCTCCACTGGTGCCCGCTGATGCTGACGCCGCCGAGCGAGGCGTTTGCGTCGTTTGAAGAGCGTGCACACTTCCTCAGCATCGGCAACTTCCGCCATGCGCCCAACTGGGATGCGGTGCTGTGGATGAAGAACAGCCTGTGGCCACGCATCCGCCAGCAATTGCCAGGGGCCCAGCTGCATATCTACGGGGCCTATACGCCGCCCAAGGCCACTGCCCTGCACAACCCGGCTCAGGGCTTTCATGTCATGAACTGGGCCGAGGATGCCCTGCGCGTGATGAGCGCCGCGCGTATCTGCTTGGCGCCGTTGCGCTTTGGCGCCGGAATCAAGGGCAAGCTGGCCGATGCCATGCTGTGCGGCACGCCGAATGTCACCACACCGATCGGCGCCGAAGCCATGGGCGATGAACAGCCCTGGCCGGGAGCCATCGCGGCCGATGCCGAGGCTCTGGCCGCTGCCGCCGTGGCGTTGTATCAGGACCGCGACCGTTGGACGAAGGCACAGGAACACGGGCGCCACCTGCTGGCTCGGCGTTACGCCCAACAGATCCACGGCCCGGCGCTGATCGAGTGCCTGCAACAGTGCCGCAGCCGCCTCACGGCCCATCGCCGAGATAACTTCACCGGCAGCATGTTGCGCCACCACGCCCACAAGAGTACCCAGTACATGGCGCAGTGGATCGAGGCGAAAAACCGCAACGGGTAAACACAGACGTTGGCGAGGAGGTGCGCCAGGGGGCATTATCCTACGCAGCAACCACAATAAAGCGACGGCAGCATGACCCGAGCAACGCGCATCACCGACCCTTCCTACGAGTTGATGGACGATCACAACGGTCTGTCCATCATCTATCGCCAGCATGGCTTCCCCTGCCCGCTGGTGCGCTGGCATTTCCACAAGGAATACGAACTGCACCTGATCGTCGCCAGCTCCGGCAAGGTGTTTATCGGCGACTACATTGGCAACTTCTACCCGGAAAGCCTGTTCCTCACCGGCCCCAATCTGCCCCACAACTGGATCAGCCAGGTGGAGGAAGACGAAGTGGTGCCCAAGCGCGACATGTTGGTGAACTTCACCGATGAACTGCTTGAACAGGGCAGCCACATTTTCGCCGAACTCAAAAACCTCGCGCCGCTGCTGGAGCGTGCGCAGTCGGGTATCGAGTTTCGCTGCAAGCACACCATCGCCCAGGCCGTGACCTTGATGCAGCGCATCGAGGACGCCCAGGGCATGGCGCGCCTGGGGCATTTCTTTATCCTGCTGGACGTGTTGAGCGCGTGTGACGACTACCAACTGCTGTCGGGGGTGACAGCACCGCAAACGGCCGACGAGCACAGCATCGACCGCACCAACCGCGCGGTGGACTACATCTTCGCCCACTACGCACGGGAGTTGCCGCTGGAAGAAGTGGCCGAACACCTGGGCATGAAACCCACTTACTTTTCCCGCGTGTTCAAACAGGCCACCGGGCGCACGTTTATCGAATTCGTCAATCGGTTGCGCATCAGCAAGTCCTGCGAGCTGCTGGCCGATGGCGATAAGGCCGTGACGGATGTGTGCTTTGAGTCGGGCTTCAATAACATCTCCAACTTCAATCGACGCTTTCAACAGCTCAAGGGCATGACCCCGTCCCATTACCGGCGACTGGCGGTACAACGCTTGACCGAGCAGAACCTGGCCTGAGAGTGATTTTTCACTGGCTGATATAGAGGTTAAGTACTGCACTGATCGTTCCCACGCGGGGCGTGGAACGATCTTGCTGAGTGCAAAAAAGTATCAGTCCCAGTGTTCCCAAGGATTTGTCACACCGCCAATTGAAGGCTGTAATCAACGCACACTCTTCCTGACTCTCTGTAGGAAGACACAACAACAATAACTGTCCTTCCGTAGCCCCTGGGCGCGGAAATGGAGTGCGCGATGAAGTTCCCAGCAAAAGCTCTGCTTGCCTCTACGTGTATGACTGCATGTATGACCCTCAGCGCCGTCAGCCTTGGCGCGCAGACCCTGACCATTGCCACCGTCAACAACAGCGACATGATCCGTATGCAGAAGCTCTCGAAAACCTTCGAGGCCGAGCATCCGGAGATCAAGCTGAACTGGGTGGTGCTCGAAGAAAACGTGCTGCGCCAACGCCTGACCACCGACATCGCCACCCAGGGTGGGCAGTTCGATGTCTTGACCATCGGCATGTACGAAGCCGCACTCTGGGGCGCCAAGGGTTGGCTGGAGCCGATGAAGGACTTGCCGGCGTCCTACGACCTCGACGATGTGTTCCCTTCGGTGCGTGACGGTTTGTCCGTCAAGGGTTCGCTGTACGCCCTGCCGTTCTATGCCGAGAGCTCGATCACCTATTACCGCACCGACCTGTTCAAGGATGCCGGGCTGACCATGCCTGAGCACCCGACCTGGAGCCAGATCGGCGAATTCGCCAGCAAACTCACCGACAAGAGCAAAGAGCAATACGGCCTGTGCCTGCGCGGCAAAGCCGGTTGGGGCGAGAATATGGCGCTGATCACCACCCTGGCCAACGGCTACGGTGCGCGCTGGTTCGATGAAAAATGGCAGCCTGAATTCAATGGCCCGGAATGGAAGAACGCGCTGAATTTCTACGTCGACAACATGAAGAAATCCGGTCCGCCGGGGGCGTCCAGCAACGGCTTCAACGAAAACCTTGCGCTATTCAACAGCGGCAAGTGCGCGATCTGGGTCGACGCCAGCGTCGCCGGCTCGTTCGTCACCGACAAAACCCAAAGCAAAGTGGCCGACCACGTCGGTTTCACCTTCGCGCCCCATGAAACCACGGACAAAGGCACGTCGTGGCTGTACTCCTGGTCCCTGGCGATCCCGACCAGTTCCAAGGCCAAGGACGCCGCCAAAGTATTCACCAGTTGGGCCACGTCCAAGGAATACAGCCAGTTGGTGGCCAAGACCGATGGCATCGCCAACGTACCGCCAGGTACGCGCACATCGACCTACAGCGATGAGTACATGAAGGCTGCGCCGTTCGCCAAGGTCACGCTGGAATCGTTGAAAGTTGCCGATCCGACCAAGCCGACGCTCAAACCGGTGCCGTATATCGGGATCCAGCTGGTGACCATTCCTGAGTTCCAGGCGATTGGTACCCAGGTCGGTAAGTTCTTCTCCGGTGCGCTGACCGGTCAGCAGACGGTTGATGCAGCATTGACTGCGGCGCAGACCACCACCGAGCGGGAAATGAAGCGGGCCGGTTACCCCAAGTAACCTGAGCCTCACCACCGTCAAGGTGGGAGAGGGCTTGCCCCCGATAGCAGTGGATCAGCCAACTGATTAATCGACTGACACTCCGCTGTCGGGAGCAAGCCCCCTCCCACAGTGACCGCACTCCGATCCTTGCTCCGCACTGGCGTTAATTACCATGAATACACCTGCCAAAAACCGCCTGGCCAACCCCGGCTGGTTTCTCGTCAGCCCCTCGGTTGTCCTACTGTTGCTATGGATGATCGTGCCGCTGGGCATGACCCTGTACTTTTCGCTGATTCGCTACAACCTGCTCTACCCCGGCGAGAATGAATTCGTGGGGCTGGAGAATTTCACCTACTTCATCACCGACTCCGGCTTCCTGCCCGGCGCCACCAATACCCTGCTGCTGGTCGGCAGTGTGCTGTTGATCAGCGTGGTGTTCGGCGTGTTGATCAGTGCGCTGCTGGAGGCCAGTGAGTTCTTCGGTCGCGGCCTGGTGCGGGTGCTGCTGATTTCACCGTTTTTCATCATGCCCACCGTCGGTGCGCTGATCTGGAAAAACCTGATTTTCCACCCGGTGTCCGGGGTGCTCGCCGCCGTGTGGAAACTGTTCGGCGCCGAGCCGGTGGACTGGCTGGCGCACTACCCGTTGCTGTCGATCATCATCATTGTGTCGTGGCAATGGCTGCCCTTCGCGATCCTGTTGCTGATGACCGCCATGCAGTCCCTCGACCAGGAACAAAAGGAAGCCGCGCGCCTGGACGGTGCCGGCGCCATCGCGATCTTCTGGCACCTGACCCTGCCGCACCTGGCGCGGCCGATTGCCGTAGTGGTGATGATCGAAACCATCTTTTTGCTCTCGGTGTTCGCGGAAATCTTCACCACCACCAACGGTGGCCCGGGCTACGCCTCGACCAACCTCGCGTACCTGATCTACAACCAGGCACTGGTGCAGTTCGACGTGGGCATGGCCTCGGCCGGCGGCTTGATCGCCGTGGTCATCGCCAATATCGCGGCGATCATCCTGGTGCGGATGATCGGCAAAAACCTGACTGACAAGCCTTGAGGGCCGCGCCATGACGCTTCAACAATCCCGTCGCCTGCAAAGCCTGCTGCTCGGCACCCTGGCCTGGGCCATCGCGATCGTGATTTTCTTCCCGATCTTCTGGATGGTGCTCACCAGCTTCAAGACCGAAATCGACGCGTTCGCCACGCCACCGCAGTTCATCTTCACGCCGACCCTGGAGAACTACCTGCACATCAACGAGCGCAGCAACTACTTCAGCTATGCATGGAACTCGGTGCTGATTTCCTTCAGCGCCACCGCGCTGTGCCTGCTGATCTCGGTGCCCGCGGCCTACTCCATGGCGTTCTACGAAACCCAGCGCACCAAACGCACGCTGCTGTGGATGCTGTCGACCAAGATGCTGCCGCCGGTGGGCGTGCTGATGCCGATCTACCTGCTGGCCAAAAGCTTCGGCCTGCTGGATACGCGCATCGCGCTGATCATTATCTACACCCTGATCAACCTGCCGATCGTGGTGTGGATGGTCTACACCTACTTCAAAGACATCCCCAAGGACATCCTCGAAGCCGCGCGCTTGGACGGTGCCAGCCTGTGGCAGGAAATGGTCCGCGTGCTGCTGCCGATTGCCAAGGGCGGCCTGGCGTCCACCGTGCTGCTGTCGCTGATCCTGTGCTGGAACGAAGCGTTCTGGTCGTTGAACCTGACCTCGTCCAGCGCCGCGCCATTGACCGCGCTGATCGCCTCTTACTCCAGCCCCGAAGGCTTGTTCTGGGCCAAATTGTCCGCCGTTTCGACCCTGGCCTGCGCGCCGATCCTGATCTTTGGTTGGATCAGCCAGAAACAGCTGGTGCGCGGTCTGTCCTTCGGTGCAGTTAAATAATAATTCCTAGCGGAGGCCCGTCATGGCCAACCTGAAAATCAAGAATCTGCAAAAAGGCTTCGAAGGTTTCTCGATCATCAAAGGCATCGACCTGGAAGTGAATGACAAAGAGTTCGTAGTCTTCGTCGGCCCATCAGGCTGCGGCAAATCCACCTTGCTGCGCCTGATCGCCGGCCTGGAAGAGGTGAGCGACGGCACTATCGAACTGGACGGGCGCGACATCACCGAAGTGACCCCGGCCAAGCGCGACCTGGCGATGGTGTTCCAGACCTATGCTTTGTACCCGCACATGAGCGTGCGCAAGAACATGTCGTTCGCCCTCGACCTGGCCGGTGTCGATAAGAAACTGGTGGAGAGCAAAGTCAGCGAAGCGGCGCGCATCCTCGAACTGGGCCCGCTGCTGGAGCGCAAGCCCAAGCAACTCTCCGGCGGCCAGCGCCAGCGTGTGGCCATCGGCCGGGCCATTGTGCGCAACCCCAAGATCTTCCTGTTCGACGAACCGCTGTCCAACCTCGACGCCGCCCTGCGCGTGCAGATGCGCCTGGAGCTGGCGCGCCTGCATAAAGAGCTGCAAGCGACCATGATCTACGTGACCCACGACCAGGTCGAAGCAATGACCCTGGCCGACAAAGTCGTGGTGCTTAACAGTGGCCGCATCGAACAGGTCGGCTCGCCCCTGGAGCTGTATCACCAGCCGGCCAACCTGTTCGTGGCGGGCTTTTTGGGTACGCCGA
Organism: Pseudomonas sp. MD330_10; assembly: GCF_042610415.1. Taxonomy (NCBI): domain Bacteria; kingdom Pseudomonadati; phylum Pseudomonadota; class Gammaproteobacteria; order Pseudomonadales; family Pseudomonadaceae; genus Pseudomonas; species Pseudomonas sp. MD330_10. The sequence continues at coordinate 178,623 of NZ_JBHGZU010000009.1, read as the reverse complement.
AGATGGGCTTCCTCAAAGGCCAGGTCAGCCGGGTCAGCGGCCAGGACTGCGACGTGCAGCTGGACGCCGGGACATTGGTCACGTTGCCGTTGAGCGGCGCCAGCCTGAGCGTCGGCAGCGCGGTGACCCTGGGCATTCGTCCGGAACACCTGGAAATCGCCACGCCGGGGCAAACCAGCCTGACGGTGACCGCCGATGTCGGCGAGCGCCTGGGCAGCGACACGTTCTGCCACGTCATCACCGCCAACGGCGAGCCGTTGACCATGCGTATCCGTGGCGATATGGCCAGCCAGTATGGCGAGACGCTGCAACTGCACCTGGACCCGACGCACTGCCACCTGTTCGACACCGATGGCAACGCCGTGGCCCGCCCACTGCGCGCCGCCGCCTGATTTCGCGAGTATTACGCTATGAAGCTGAATAAACAGAACCTCACCCAACTGCCGCGTGAGATCCAAGTGCCGGCCTACGCCATTGCCAGCACCTCCCAGGGTATTGCCCATATCGGCGTCGGCGGCTTTCATCGCGCACACCAGGCGTATTACACCGATGCGCTGATGAATACCGGCGAGGGCCTGGACTGGAGCATCTGCGGCGTCGGCCTGCGCGCCGAAGACCGCAAGGCCCGCGACGACCTGGCCGGCCAGGACTTTCTATTCACCCTGTACGAACTGGGCGACACCGACGACACCGAAGTGCGCGTGATCGGTTCGATCAGCGACATGCTGCTGGCCGAAGACGGCGCCCAGGCGCTGATCGACAAATTGGCCGAGCCCGCGATTCGCATCGTTTCGCTGACCATCACCGAAGGCGGCTATTGCATCGACGACAGCACCGGCGAATTCATGGCGCACCTGCCGCAGATCCAGCATGACCTGGCACATCCGCAAGCGCCGACAACCGTGTTCGGCTTTATCTGCGCCGCGCTGACCCAGCGCCGCGCCGCCGGCACGCCGGCCTTCACGGTGATGTCCTGCGATAACCTGCCGCACAACGGCGCGGTCACACGCAAGGCGCTGCTGGCCTTCGCCGCCCTGCGCGATGCCGAGCTGCATGACTGGATCGCCGCCAATGTGAGCTTCCCCAATGCCATGGTCGACCGCATTACCCCCATGACCAGCACCGCGCACCGTCTGCAACTGCATGACGAACACGGCATCGACGATGCCTGGCCGGTGGTGTGCGAGCCGTTTGTGCAGTGGGTGCTGGAGGACAAGTTCGTCAACGGCCGACCGGCCTGGGAAAAGGTCGGCGTGCAGTTCACCGATGACGTTACCCCTTACGAAGAAATGAAAATCGGCCTGCTCAATGGCAGCCACCTGGCCCTGACCTACCTGGGCTTTCTCAAGGGCTACCGGTTTGTCCACGAAACCATGAACGACCCGTTGTTCGTGGCCTATATGCGCGCCTATATGGACCTGGACGTCACACCGAACCTGGCGCCGGTGCCGGGCATCGACCTGACCGAATACAAGCAGACCCTGGTGGATCGCTTCTCCAACCAGGCCATCGCCGACCAGTTGGAACGGGTCTGTTCGGATGGCTCGTCGAAGTTTCCCAAGTTCACTGTGCCGACCGTCAACCGTCTGATTGCCGATGGCCGCGAGACCGAGCGCGCGGCGCTGGTAGTGGCCGCCTGGGCCCTGTATCTCAAAGGTGTGGATGAGAACGGCGCACGCTACAACATTCCCGACCCGCGCGCAGCGTTCTGTCAGAGCCTGGTAACTGACGATGCGCTGATCAGCGTGCGCCTGCTGGGGGTGGAAGAGATTTTCGGCACGGCTATTCCCAATTCGCCTGCGTTTGTGGCAGCGTTCGAACGGTGTTTTGTCAGCTTGCGGGATAACGGTGTGACCAAAACCCTGCAGCAGTTACTGAAAAAACCGGCTTGAAATGTGGAAGGGAGCTTGCCCCCGATGGCGCTGGGTCAGTCAACTGATTCATCAACTGACCTCCCCTTATCGGGGGCAAGCCACCTCCCACATTGGGATAGCATTTAACTTCCAACAATAATGCTGAGCACCCCCTCATGACCCAGCAAAACCTGTTCCTCGGCATCGACTGCGGCACCCAGGGCACCAAGGCTATCGTCCTCGACGCGAGCAGCGGCAAGGTACTGGGCCTCGGCGCGGCGGCCCACACCCTGATCAGCGCTGCCAATGGCCGCCGCGAACAGCACACCCAGGAATGGCTGGACGCGTTCACCGAAGCCACCCATCGCGCCCTGCAACAGGCCGGCGTCGACGGCCAGGACATCCTCGGCATTGGCGTATCCGGCCAGCAGCATGGGCTGGTGCTGCTGGATGAGCACGGCCAGGTGCTGCGCCCGGCCAAGCTATGGTGCGATACCGAAACCGCCGCCGAGAACGACCGCTTGTTGGCCCACCTCGGCGGCGAGCGTGGCTCCCTGGAACGCCTGGGCGTGGCCATTGCACCCGGCTACACCGTCTCCAAACTGCTGTGGACCCGCGAACAACACCCGGACCTCTTCGCCCGCATCGCCCATATCCTGCTGCCCCACGATTACCTCAACTACTGGCTCACCGGCCGCGCCGTCGCCGAGTATGGCGATGCGTCGGGCACCGGTTACTTCAATGTGCGCAATCGTGAATGGGATACGGCTCTGCTGCGGCACATCGACCCGAGCGGCCGCCTGGAGCGGGCCCTGCCGCCGTTGATCGAGGCCGATCAAAGCGTGGGCACTATCCTGCCGGCCATCGCCGAACGTCTGGGCATCAACCCCAACGCCGTGGTCTCCAGCGGCGGCGGCGACAATATGATGGGCGCCATCGGCACCGGCAATATCGCGCCGGGGGTGATAACCATGAGCCTGGGCTCGTCCGGCACCGTGTATGCCTTTGCCGACCAGCCCAACGTCAGCCCCCAGGCCTCGGTGGCGACGTTCTGCTCGTCCAGCGGCGGCTGGTTGCCGTTGATCTGCACCATGAACCTGACCAACGCCACCGGGGTGATCCGCGAGCTGTTCGAGCTGGACCTGCCTGCCTTCAATGCCTTGGTCGAACGCGCGCCCATCGGCGCCGACGGCGTGAGCATGCTGCCGTTTCTCAACGGCGAACGCGTACCCGCCCTGCCCCACGCCACCGGCAGCCTGCATGGGCTGACCATGACCAACCTGACCCGCGCCAACCTGTGCCGCGCGGTGGTCGAGGGCACGACCTTCGGCCTGCGCTACGGCCTCGACCTGCTGCGCCAGACCGGCCTACAAAGCCAGAGCATCCGCTTGATCGGCGGCGGTTCGAAAAGCCCGGTGTGGCGGCAGATGGTCGCGGATATCATGCACACCGAAGTGGTCTGCACCGAACAAAGCGAAGCCGCCGCCCTGGGCGCGGCGATCCAGGCGGCGTGGAGCCAGACCGGCGAATCCCTGGCCAGCCTCTGCGACAGATGCGTGAGCGTCGACCCGGCCAGCCGTACCGTGCCGGTGGCAGCCCATGTCAGCGCCTATCAACAGGCTTACGAGCGCTATCAGCAGCTCGTGGCAACCCTTTAAGAGCGAGCAATTATGTATCTGGTGTGTGGTGAAGCGCTGTTCGATTTCTTCAGCGAGGAAGACGCCAGCGGCAAGGCGTCGAAGGTCAACTACACGGCGATTGCCGGCGGTTCACCGTTCAACGTAGCCGTGGGCCTGCGTCGCCTGGGCATCGAGGCCGGCCTGTTCGGGGGGCTTTCCAGCGATTTTCTTGGCCGGCGCCTGCTGCAAGTGCTGCGGGATGAAGGCGTCAGCGAGGATTACCTGGTGGAATTCGCCGCGCCGACCACCCTGGCGATGGTCGCCGTGGGCGCCAACGGCTCACCGCAGTACAGCTTTCGCGGCGAAGGCTGCGCCGACCGCCAATTGCAGGTGAGTCACCTGCCGCAGCTGGGCGATAACGTGCGCGGGCTGCATGTGGGTTCGTTCTCGCTGGTGGTGCAACCGATTGGCGACACCCTGCTGAGCCTGGTCCAGCGTGAAAGCGGCAAGCGCCTGATCAGCCTCGACCCCAACGTGCGCCTCAACCCGCAGCCGGATATCCAACTGTGGCGCGACCGCGTAGCGGAACTGGTCAAGCATGCCGACTTGATCAAGGTCAGCGACGAAGACCTGCACCTGCTCTACCCCGGCCAATCACCGGAAAGCGTTCTGCAGGGCTGGTTGCAGCACCGTTGCCAGTTGGTGTTCCTCACCCGCAGCGGCGATGGCGCCAGCGTATTCAGTCGCCAGCATGGCAACTGGTCGCAACCAGCGGTGGACGTTGTGATGGCCGACACAGTGGGCGCCGGCGATACCTTCCAGGCGGCATTGATTGCTTGGCTGACGGAGCATCAATTGGATTCGGTGGCGGGTCTGCAACAGCTCAGCCGCGAGCAGATTAACGCGATGCTCGGCTTTGCCATTCGCGCAGCGGCATTAACCTGCACCAAGACCGGTCCGGATCTACCGTATCGCCAGCAATTGGGTTGAAGGCATAGGGGGAATTGCGCAAGGACATACCACCGTTTTGGGCCTGGCGTTAATCCAGGCCCAGAGGTCTTCGGTGGTTCAACCGCAGACGACGGCTTAGTAGTAGCCGCGCGACCCGGCGCGTTGCAGTACAGGTGCATGGGTGTGCTTGAGGTCTTCACGCAACCCGGTGATCAGATTGCAAATGGCGCGACTGCTGTCGAGCTTGTCTGCATTGATGCCTTTGACTTCCAAGTCCACCCGGTCACGGTCGCGGTCGTCATACACCTTGATCGTCAGCGAAGCATCTTCGGCTTTGGTGCATTCGCACCGTTTAGGCAGGAAACTTCCTTCAATAATGCTGCGTAATTCAAGTTCCGAAAGCATGGTCAACCTCTCCTTTTTATAGACTGCCAACAGATTGTTGTGTTTATGCCAGGCATACGCCTGTGACGCCTTACCAGCCTTGGAAGACGCCTTCACTGAGCAAGCGTACCCGGCAAAATCGAGTTGCGTTGTAACCTTTCCTCATAAGCGACCCTGGGTTTTATATAACTAAAACTTGAACTTTTCGCCGCTGTTTAAAATATCGGCGAATAGCATGGATTAAACGTTTAACCGGCGGTTTAAGCTTGAACGGCTAACTGGGCACCGACTCTGTCAGCAACATATCGCAAACTATCAAAGTTGATATTCGCCCCGGAATTGACCGCTACCAGAGTCTGCCCCTGCACTCGGCGTTGGCCGACAAACCTGCGCATTCCCGCCACCGCCAACGCACCGGATGGCTCGGTGATGGAGCGGGTATCGTCGTAGATCAGTTTGATGGCGCTGCACAGTTCGTCGTTGCTCACGGTGATGACGTCGTCCACCCAGTCGCGGCATATTTCAAAACCGTAGGCGCCGATCTGCGCCACCGCGGTGCCGTCGGCAAACCCATCGACGCTGGGCAATACCACCCGTTCGCCGGCACGTAACGCCGCCAGCAAACAACTGGAGCCTTCGGCTTCGACCCCGATGATGCGCACCTCGGGCCGCAGGTATTTGACATACGCCGCGATGCCCGCGATCAGCCCGCCGCCACCCACCGGCACGAAGATCGCGTGTAGCGGGCCCTGTTGCTGGCGCAGGATCTCCATCCCTACCGTGCCTTGACCGGCGATCACATCCGGGTCGTCGAAGGGCGAGACAAAGGTGCCACCGCTGGCCTCGGCCAAGGCCAGCGCATGGGCCAGGGCAAACGGAAAACTCGGCCCATGCAGCACCGCCTCGGCGCCTCGGGAGCGCACGCCCTGCACCTTTAAATCCGGCGTGCTGCAAGGCATCACGATCCGCGCCTTGATCCCCAGTTCCCGCGCCGCCAGTGCTACGCCCTGGGCGTGGTTGCCCGCTGAAGCGGTGATCACCCCTTGAGCGCGTTGCGCGTCGCAAAGTTGTACCAATTTGTTGTAGGCACCGCGCACCTTGAAGGAAAAGGTCGGCTGCAGGTCTTCGCGCTTGAGCAGCACCTGGTTGCCGAGCAACGCCGACAGCGCCGGGGCCGCTTGTAACGGCGTGCGCACGGCCAAGTCATAGACCGGCGCGGCGAGGATCTTTTTTACATAGTGCTCAAGCAAACGTGTATCGGACGTCGCGGGGGCTGTGGGGGTACTCATCGGTGTCTCCTGGCGGTGTGTGCTGGGCCCGGGAGACGGAAAAACAAAACCCGCCTCTAGGGCGGGTTTGGGTACAGCCGTGCGCTATCCCGCCAACTGAGGAATGGCGGTAATAATGCTTGGCTGGCGAAGGCAGGTATGAAATGTCATGAAACGAAACTAACCGCCTACCGTGTGACCCGTCAATCGGCTTGTGGGATTTTGCAACTGGGGTTTACGCCGAATATACGAAACATATACGCTTTGTATATCCACCCTACACAGTGAACACCATGGGCATCGTCAAGATCACCGACCAACTGCACGAACAATTACGCCTAGCCAGCGCGAGGATGGACCGCTCCATCAACGCTCAGGCCGAATTCTGGATCAAAGTCGGCCTGCTCGCCGAACTGAACCCCACCCTGACCTACAACGACTTAATCAACAAACTGTTGCTGGACAAACCCGAATTGATCCGAGGGCGTGAATGATGATCAAGACCGCCGCCCAACTGGCTGTGATGCGCGAATCCGGTCGCCTACTGGCCCAAGTGTTCGACATGCTCGACGGCTTCGTCGCCGCCGGTCGCTCGACCCTGGAGCTGGACGCCGCCGTCGAAGCGTTTATCCGCAACGACTTGCAGGCCCGCCCCGCCAGCCTCGGCCAGTACGACTACCCGTTCAGCATCAACACCTCAATCAACGAAGTGGTGTGCCACGGCATGCCCAGCGCCAAGGACGTGCTCAAGGACGGCGACATCGTCAATATCGACATCACCCTGGAAAAAGGCGGCTTTATCGCCGACGCCAGCAAGATGTATATGATCGGCACTGTCGCGCCCAAAGCCCAGCGCCTGGTGGAGATGACCTTCGAGGCAATGTGGGCCGGTATCCGCCAGGTCAAACCTGGGGCGCGCCTGGGCGATATCGGCCATGCCATCCAAAGCCACGCCCAAGCCAATGGCTACAGTGTGGTGCGCGAATACTGCGGCCATGGCATCGGCCGGCAGATGCACGAAGAACCACAGATTCTGCACTTCGGCCGCCCCGGCACCGGGCTGGAGCTACGCGAAGGTATGGTGTTTACCGTCGAACCGATGCTCAACCAGGGCAGCGCCAAAGTGCGCAGCCTCAAGGACGGCTGGACGGTCGTCACCAAAGACAACAGCCTGTCGGTGCAATGGGAACACACCGTGGCGGTGACGGCCGACGGCTACGAAGTCCTGACCCTCCAGCGACCGCCCACTCTCAGAGGCTGAAACCCAGCCATGTGGCGAGCAGGCTTGCCCTGCGCTGGGCTGCGAAGCGGCCCCAAGACCTGACGACTGTTTATGCCAGGCACACCGCAGTGACTGGAGAAAGGGCCGCTGCGCTTCCCGGCGCGGGGCAAGCCCGCTCACCACAAAAAGCTCATGTGCTCAGGTGATGTTTCTACCGGAGATGTGTAGATACCGATGCTCATCGGCGATGCCTACACAACTCTCAGAGGCTGACACCCAGCCATGTGGTGAGCGGGCTTGCCCTGCGCTGGGCTGCGAAGCGGCCCCAAGACCTGACAACCGTTTATGCCAGGCACACCGCAGCGTCTGGAGAAAGGGCCGCTGCGCGGCCCGGCGCGGGGCCAGCCCGCTCACCACAAAAAGCTCATATGCTCAGGTTATGTTTCTACCGGAGATATGTAGATACCGATGCTCATTGGGGATGCCTACACAACTCTCAGAGGCTGACACCCAGCCATGTGGTGAGCGGGCTTGCCCCGCGCTGGGCTGCGAAGCGGCCCCGTTGGTCCTCACGCCACCTGCCTGATCCCTGCCTTGGCCTCCAATTCGCGCACCAGCGGCAATACCCGCTTGCCGAAGTACTCCACTTCTTCCTGGAAGTGCAGAAAGCCCGCCAGCACCAGGTCCACGCCCACGGCCTTGAGCGCGACGATGCGTTCGGCGATTTGTTGCGGCGTGCCGATCAGGTTGGTCTTGAAGCCGTCGTTATACTGCACCAGGTCTTCAAAACTGGACTTGGCCCAGTTGCCCTCGCCTTCGGGCGAGGCCTTGCCGGCTTGTTTGGCGGCGTCACCGAAGGCGTTCACCGCTTGCGGGTCGGCTTTGTCGATGATTTCGGCCAGCACGGCGCGGGCTTCTTCCTCTGTGTCGCGGGCAATCACAAAGGCATTCACGCCGATCTTGACCGAATGGTTGTTCGCCGCAGCCTTGGTGCGGATGTCGTCGACCTGGGCCTTGATACCTTCCGGGGTATTGCCATTGGTGAAATACCAATCCGACACCCGCGCGGCCATATCCCGCGCGGCCCGCGAGCTGCCGCCCTGGAACACTTCCGGCCGGCCCAGCGGCTTGGGCTTGAGGGTGTAGTTGTTGAAGCGGTAGAAGTCGCCCTTGAAGGTGAAATCGTCCTGGGTCCAGATGCCTTTGAGCGCACGGATGAATTCTTCGGAGCGGCGATAGCGCTCATCGTGCTCCAGCCAAGGCTCACCGATGGCTTGAAACTCGCCCTTGAACCAGCCGCTGACGATATTCACCGCGATGCGGCCGTTGGTGAGTTGGTCGATGGTCGCCAGCTGCTTGGCCGCCAGCGCCGGCTGCCAGGGCCCGGGCAGGATCGCGGCGATAACCTTGAGTTGGGTGGTCGCGGCCAACAGGGCATGGCTGAACGCCACGGACTCATGCTGGTTCTCGGCGCCGTAACCGGCGGTGAAGCGGATCTGGGTCAGGCCGTACTCGAAGCCGGCCGCCTCGGCCAGTTGCGCCAGTTTGCGGTTGTAGTCGATGCCCCAGTGGGTGCGTTGCTCGATCTTGCTGACCACCAGCCCACCGCTGACGTTGGGCACCCAATAGGCAAATTTCACGGCTTGCTGACTCATCGAACGGTACCTCGCACAAAAGGGATGTACCGAAGGGTTGAGCAGCAAGCGTGCCAGCCTGGGCAAAGCCCCCGAGCCAGGGCGGTTGCGCGGGATATTACGGGCGGGGATCCCTTGGCGGCCAGTGTCGGGCTTCGCGCCGTTTTGTCGGATCGCTGTTGCCAGGGCAACAGTTCTAACCCTCCAAACCCCGTAAACACTGGGCTCGGCGCCCGGCACGGAGTGTGCAATTGCCCTTGCACCGATCACTGCCCAGGACCGTCCCATGACCGAACACCACATCATCAATCCGCTGGCTACCGGCGCCGACTATGCCGCCCTGGCGGCGCGCTTTCGCCCGATTTTCCAACGCATCGCCGAGGGCGCGCTGGAACGGGAAAACACCCGCACCCTGCCCCACGCGCCGATCCAATGGCTCAAAGAGGCCGGTTTTGGCGCCGTACGCGTGCCGGTGGAATACGGGGGTGGCGGCGCCTCGCTGCCGCAGTTGTTCGCGCTGCTGATCGAACTGGCCGAAGCCGACTCCAACGTGCCCCAGGCCCTGCGCGGGCACTTTGCCTTTGTCGAAGACCGCCTGAATGCCGCGCCCGGCGCCGGCCGTGACCTGTGGTTCAAGCGCTTCGTCGACGGCGACATCGTCGGCTGCGCCTGGACCGAAATCGGCGCAGTGGCTATCGGCGAGGTGATCACCCAAGTCACACCGAACGGTGATCAGTGGGCGCTCAACGGCGAAAAGTTCTACAGCACCGGCAGCATTTTCGCCGACTGGATTGATGTGTACGCCCAACGCAGCGACACCGGCGGCGACGTGATTGCCGCCACCCGCGCGCGCCAGCCTGGGGTGGTGCACAGCGATGACTGGGACGGCTTTGGCCAACGCACCACCGGCAGCGGCACGTCGCGCTTTACCAATGCCGTGGTGGAGACGGAAAACCTCATCGACTTTGCCACCCGCTTCAAATACCAGACGGCGTTTTATCAACTGGTGTTGCTGGCCAGTCTCGCCGGGATCGGCCGCGCCGCGCTCAAGGACGTGGCGCAGCACGTACGCAGCCGCAAGCGCATCTACAGCCACGGCAATGCGGCCCATGTCAGCCAGGACGCGCAGATTCAGCAGGTGGTGGGCGAAGTCGCCGCCCTGGTGTATGCCGCCGAAGCCAGCGCGTTGAAGGCTGCGGAGCCGGCGCAACGAGCGTACCTGGCGCGGTTCGGCGGGGATGAAGTGGCCGAGCGCGAGGCCAATGTGGCGGCCGAAATCGAATCGGCCACGGCGCAGGTGGTGGTGTCGGAATTGATTCAGCGGGCCACCAGCGAACTGTTCAATGCGCTGGGGGCTTCGGATGTGCGCCAAGGCAAGGGTTTGGACCGGCATTGGCGCAACGCGCGGACCGTGTCCTCGCACAACCCGGTGATCTACAAGGCGCGGATCGTGGGGGATTGGGTGATCAATGGCACCGAACCGCCGTTCGTTTGGCAGATCGGCAATGGCCCGGCGAAAGACTAAAACAGAATGGGGCGAACCCTGTGGGAGGCGCTTGCCCCTCCCACCTCAGAACGCCAATTTGTAACCGACGGCCATCAACATTACCGCCAGGCACGGGCGCAATACACCGTCCGGGATCTTGCCGGTCATGTGGCTGCCGATGTAGATCCCCGGCAGCGAGCCCATCAGCAGAAAGCCCAGCAGGTGCCAGTCCATATTGCCCATACCGGCATGGCCCAGGCCCGCCACCAGGGTCAGCGGCACGGCGTGGGCGATTTCGGTGCCCACCAGTCGGCGCGTGGCCAGGAACGGATAGAGGATAAACAGCGCCACGGTGCCCAGGGCGCCGGCGCCAATGGAGGTCAGGGCGACCATGGTGCCGAGGATCGCGCCGGTAAGCACGGTCAAGGCATTCAGGTTGCGCGGGTTCATGTGGTAGCTGTCGCCGGCATGACGCTGGGCGAAAGCCAACAGGGTTTTCTTGAACAGAATCGCCAAAGCGGTCAGCAGCAGCACCACGCCGAGGGCCTGCTTGATCACCGCGTTCATTGCGCTGGGGTCGGTGTGCAAAGTGGCCAGGAACCACAGGGTCAGGAGCACGGCGGGCACACTGCCGAGGGTGAGCCAGCCGGTGATGGTCCAGTCGATGTTCTTGTTCTTGCTGTGCACCAGCACGCCGCCGGACTTGGTGATAGCGGCGTACAGCAGGTCGGTGCCTACGGCCGTGGCCGGGTTGATACCGAACCACAACAGGATCGGCGTCATCAACGAACCGCCGCCGACGCCGGTCATACCGACGATAAAACCCACGATCAGGCCGGCAATGACAAAACCAAAGTTACCCACTTCCATTAACAGCTACCTGCGGCCATATAAATTACTGGCCGCAGGATAGCGATTTTTCTTATAACCACTTATACCAATATGATCTGACTTTATGCCTTTTACGCCAGCCGGTGACACACGTAAGCCTGCGTCTGGTAAGGAAACGCTACGGTCTCACGCCCGCGCAGGTCGGGATGGGTGTCGATCAGGGTGCGCAGTTGCGCGGTGACGCTGGCCTTTTGCGGGTCCGGCAGCGCCGCAATGAAACTCACCGAGAGGAAGCGATCAATGATCACTTCCTGGGGGCTGCCTACGTGCTGGTAGGCAAAACAGGTCAGTTCGGGCATGGAGAAATACTCGCCGCGAAAGGCATCACGCCAACGGCCGGTATGGAACCGTGGTGTGTCGCCTTCATAAGGCGTGATGATCTCGGTGATCGCCGCCACCCAGTCCACCGACTCGTCGCGCACATTCCACACCAGGCCCAGGCGCCCATCGGGCTTGAGAACACGGTGAATTTGCGCCAATGCCGCCTGTGTGGCGAACCAGTGGAAGGCCTGCGCGCACACGACGACGTCGGCACTTGCAGTGTCCAGGGGCATGGCGTCGGCGGTACCGGAAACCAGACGTACACCGGGCAATGCCTTGAGCAGTTGCTCGCCCATCTGCGCCACGGGTTCCACGGCGATAAGCGTCGGCGCCAGGCTACTGAGCAAGCGGGTGAACTTGCCGGTGCCGGCGCCTAGGTCGACCACCGTCGACTGGCCGGTAACCCCCAGCGTCTCGCTGAGCCAGCCCGTGAGCTGGCGGGGGTAATCCGGTCGCCCCTGGGCGTAAGTGGCGGCCTGGGTTGAGAAACCTAGTTGAGCAGACGCGTGAACGGCGGTCATGGTCAATCTCTCCTCGGGTAAAACGGGGCCACAGTATGCTCTTTTGCCCGCCTGCTTGCAGGCCGATCAGCTCGCGCTGCTGGGCAACCACACCCGAAACCGCGCGCCGCCCAGCGGTGAAGCCTGGGCGGTCAACGTCCCGCCCTGAGCCTCCAGCGCACGCCGGCTGATCGCCAGGCCCAGACCAAAGCCGCCAGTGGCACGGTCGCGGCTGCGGTCGAGACGGTAGAAGGGTTCGAAGATGCGCTCGCGCTGCTCCAGCGGAATGCCGATGCCGTCATCGTCTACCCAGATCTCACAGCCCTTGGGGCATACCTTGACGCCCACCTGGATGCGTTTTTCGCAGTAGCGCGTGGCGTTGCGCAGCAGGTTCTGCAACGCGCGGGCGGTGAGGCGTGGGTCGAGACTGAAGCGCTCGACGGCACAATCGAGCGCCACATCGATGACGATCTCGGGGTTTTCCAGTTCGTCATCGACGCTGCCTAGCACGCTGTCGATAAATTCATCGAGCACCACGTCCACCCGCTCCGGCAGTTGCGACGGGTTCTGCAAACGGCTGTAGGACAACAATTCCAGCACCAACTCGTCCAGCTCGCGGATATGCGCCACCAGGCCTTGCAGACGTTCGCGGCTGGCCTGGGGCAGGTCTTCGGACAGCGCCAGGGCCAGGCCGAAGTCCAGACGCGTGAGGGGCGTGCGCAGTTCATGGGAGACCGCGTTGAGCAGGTCGCGCTGCTGGTTGAGCAGGTGCTCGATGTCGTCGGCCATGGTGTCGAACACCGCGGCCAGGCTGCCGATACTGGAACGGGCCGAGATTCCCGTGCGCTCTGTCAGATTGCCCTGGCCCAACTGCGCGGCGGTGCTTTTCAAGCGCTCAAGGTCGCGCCAGTGCGGGCGCAGCCAGGTCAGCAGGCACACCAGCAGCGCGGCGACAATCAACACGTTGATGGCCCAGTACAGCAAGTTCATGTCCAGCGGGTCCGGCGGGATGGTCAGCTTGACCACAAACTGATCGTTGATCGGCGAGCTGATCTCTTCCATCCAGCCCCACTCGCCCAGGCGCACCACCGGTTTGCCCTGCTCCAGCAAGCGCGCTTCTTCGAGGGTATAACTGGCGTCCTGACGCAGCAGCAGTTGCACATGCAGCGGCGCAAACTCCCGCCCCAGCTGCTCGGTTACCTGAGACCAACGCTCCACCGGCGCGCGCTGGTATTGCTTGACGATCAGGTGTTGCTGGCCGCGGGTCTGCTCGATGTTGTAATTCAGGTAGCGGTGTTCAAACAGTTGGATCACCAGCTTGGGAATCAGGTAGATCGCGGCGCTATAGGTAACGATAGTGATCAAAAAGAGGCGAATCAGCACGCGCAACATGGGTCAGCATTCCCACTCGGAACGGCTGAACAAGTAACCCTTGCCCCATACCGTTTTGATCTTGCGCGCTTCGCCGGCATGGTCGTCGAACTTGCGCCGCAGCTTGGAGATGGCCACGTCCACCGAGCGATCGGTGCCGTTGAACTCAATACCGCGCAGGCGCTGCAGGATCTGGTCGCGGCTGAGCACCTCGCCGGCGTGCCGCGCCAGCACCACCAGCAGGTTGTATTCGCCGCTGGACAGCTCCACGGCCTGGTCGCGCCAGGTCACGGTGCGCTCCGACAGGTCGATGCACAGGTTGCCCATCAGGATCTGATCATTGGCCACCTGGGGTTCGGACAAACTGCTGCGGCGCAGCAAGGTGCGCACCCGTGCCAGCAGCACGCGGGGTTCGCAGGGTTTGGTGACGTAGTCATCGGCGCCCATTTCCAGGCCAAGTACCTGATCGTGGCTGTCGTCGCGGGCGGTGAGCATCAGGATCGGCAGACAGGCCGAGTCGGCGCGCAGCAGGCGGCACACCTGCAGGCCATCAAGCCCGGGCAGCATCAGGTCGAGGATTACCAGGTCCGGGGGATCACGGCGCGCGCGTTCCTGCACCAGATCGCCACGACTGAGCACGTTGACGTGGTAGCCGTTGCGCTCCAGGTAGCTGGCAATCAGCTCGGAGAGCGCGGCGTCGTCTTCGACCAGGAGGATGTTGGGCATGAAGGTGTTTCCAGAAAATACAGTGATGTGTCGTACACACACCCAATGCCGGAGGGTGCAAACGCCCTCCTGCATTGGATACTTAGTGGTTGCAAGATTGTGCAAGGATATACGCCCTCGGTGCCTCGCGCGCCGCACCTTACATTTCTTCACACACCTGCTACACAGCTTCACAGCACCGAGGCGCCGGTGACTTTAGGATGCGCCAGTCATTATTGGGATAAGAGCATGTCGAAGAATCTGTTTGCGCCGTTTTGCCTGCTGGCCCTGACGCTGGCACTGAGTGCCTGTGACCAGTCGGCCGCCGAAGCGCCGGAAATCCCCCTGGCCAAGGTTCGCATCGAGACCTTGCAAGCCAAGCCCCTGTCCATCAGCAGCGAATTGAGCGGGCGCATCGCCGCGCCACGCATTGCCGAAGTGCGCGCGCGGGTAGCCGGCGTGGTGCTGCAGCGGGTGTTCAAGGAGGGCCATGACGTCAAACAGGGCGACGTGTTGTTTCGCATCGACCCGGCCCCCTTCAAGGCCGATCTGGACAGCGCCAAGGCCAACCTGAGCAAGGCCGAGGCCAACGCGTTCCAGGCGCGCCTGCAAGAGCAGCGCTACAGCCAGTTGGTGGAAGGCAACGCCATCAGCGGCCAGGACTACGACAACGCCCGCGCCGCCGTGCGCCAGACCAACGCCGAAGTCGCCGCCAATAAAGCCGCCGTTGAACGCGCCAAGCTCAACCTCGGCTACGCCACCGTCACCGCGCCGATTTCAGGGCGCATCGGCCGGGCGTTGGTCACCGAAGGCGCCCTGGTCGGCCAGAACGAGGCCACACCGCTGGCGATCATCCAGCAACTGGACCCGATCCACGCCGACCTCACCCAATCCACCCGCGAGCTGAACGACCTGCGCCGCGCCTTCCGCGCCGGCAGCCTGAAGCAGGTCGGTCAGGACCAGGCCAAGGCCACGTTGATCCAGGACGACGGCAGCCTCTACCCGCTGCCAGGCAAATTACTGTTCGCTGAAATCAGCGTCGACCCAGGCACCGGGCAAATCGTTCTGCGCAGCGAGTTCCCCAACCCGGACCTCGACCTGCTGCCCGGCAGCTTCGTGCGCGTACGCCTGGAGCAGGCAGTCGATACCCAGGGCCTGAGCGTGCCGCAGCGCGCCATCACCCGCGACAGCGCCGGCGTCCCCATGGTGCTACTGCTGGACGCCGAACAGACCGTCAGCCAGCAACCGGTGGAGCTGGGCGCGGTGATCGGTGATCGCTGGGTGGTCAGCCAAGGCCTCAAACCCGGTGACCGCATCATCGTGGAAGGCCTGCAACACGCGCGGCCCGGTGAGAAAGTCCAGGTGGACGACAGCCCAGCCAAGCTGACCAACAAGGATTCCTGAGCATGCCGCAGTTCTTTATCGACCGCCCGATCTTCGCCTGGGTGGTAGCGCTGTTCATTCTGTTGGCCGGCCTATTGGCCATCCCTCAGTTGCCAGTGGCGCAATACCCGAACGTTGCGCCGCCGAAAGTCGAAATTTACGCGGTGTACCCCGGTGCCTCGGCGCAGACCCTGGATGAGAGCGTCGTAAGCCTGATCGAGCAGGAACTCAACGGCGCCGATCACCTGTTGTATTTCGAGTCCCAGAGCAGCCTGGGGTCGGCGACGATCACGGCCACCTTCCAACCCGGCACCAACCCGGAGATGGCCCAGGTGGATGTGCAGAACCGCCTCAAAGCCGTGGAGCCGCGCTTGCCCCAGGCCGTGACTCAGCAGGGCCTGCAGGTGGAAAAAGTCTCCGCGGGCTTCCTGCTGCTGGTGACCCTCACCTCCAACGACGGCAAGCTCGATGACGTTGCGCTCAGCGATTACCTGGCGCGCAACGTGATGAACGAACTCAAGCGCCTGGACGGGGTGGGCAAGGCCCAGCTGTACGGGGCCGAGCGCGCTATGCGCATCTGGATCGACCCGCAGAAGCTGATCGGTTTCAACCTCACCCCGGCCGACGTGAATGCCGCCATTGCTGCGCAGAACGCCCAGGTCTCGGCCGGCAGCATCGGTGACTTGCCGGGCACCAATACCCAGGAAATCACCGCCGCGATCCTGGTCAAAGGCCAGTTGTCGACCCCGGCGGAATTCGCCGACATCGTGCTCAAGGCCAACCCGGACGGTTCCACCGTGCGCATCGGCGATGTGGCGCGGGTGGAAATCGGCAGCCAGGAATACCAGTTCTCCACGCGCCTGAATGGCAAGCCCTCCACCGCCGTGAGTGTGCAACTGTCACCGGGCGCCAATGCGCTGAATACCGCGACCCTGGTGCGGGCGAAGATGGACGAGCTGTCGCGCTATTTCCCGGCCAATGTGGAATACAAGATCCCGTACGACACCTCGCCTTTCGTCAAAGTCTCGATCACCAAGGTGGTCTACACCCTGCTGGAGGCCATGGCGCTGGTGTTCGCGGTGATGTTCCTGTTCCTGCAGAACGTGCGCTACACGCTGATCCCGACCCTGGTGGTGCCGATCGCGCTGATGGGCACCTTCGCCACCATGTTGCTGCTGGGTTTCTCGATCAACGTGCTGACCATGTTCGGCATGGTGTTGGCCATCGGTATCCTGGTGGACGATGCCATCGTGGTGGTGGAGAACGTCGAACGGATCATGGTCACCGAGGGCCTGCCGCCCAAGGAAGCGACGCGCAAGGCCATGGGGCAGATCACCGGCGCGATCATCGGCATTACCCTGGTGCTGGTGGCGGTGTTCCTGCCGATGGCGTTCATGGCCGGGTCCGTGGGGGTGATCTATCAGCAATTTTCACTGTCGATGGCCACCTCGATTCTGTTCTCGGCGTTTCTCGCCCTGACCTTGACCCCGGCCCTGTGCGCCACCTTGCTCAAGCCGATCGCCAAGGGCGAGCACCATGCCAAAGGCGGCTTCTTCGGTTGGTTCAACCAGCGTTTCGAGCGGCTCACCGAGCGCTATACCGGCTGGGTGGCCTACGCCCTCAAGCGCAGCGGCCGCTACCTGCTGATCTATCTGGTGCTGCTGGCGGGCCTGGGGCTATTGTTCACGCGGCTGCCCTCCTCGTTCCTACCGGTGGAAGACCAGGGTTACACCATCACCGATATCCAACTGCCGCCGGGCGCCAGCAAGAACCGCACGGTGCAGGTGGCCGAGCAGATCGAAGCGCACAACGCCGGCGAGCCGGGGGTGGGCGATACCACCATGATTATGGGCTTCAGTTTCTCCGGCTCCGGGCAGAACGCAGCGCTGGCGTTTACCACGCTCAAGGACTGGTCGGAGCGCAGCAGCGAGGATGCCGCCGCCGCGATTGCCGAGCGTGCCAATGGCGCGTTCAGCGAGCTTAAAGATGCGATTGCCTACTCGGTCCTGCCGCCGCCCGTGGATGGCCTGGGCACCTCCAGCGGTTTCGAGTTCCGCCTACAGGATCGCGGCGGCGTCGGCCATGCGGCATTGATGGCGGCGCGCACCGAACTGCTGGCCCTGGCGGAGAAAAGCCCGATCCTGGCCAATGTGCGCGAAAGCGCCCTGGCCGAGGCGCCCCAGGTGCAGTTGGAAGTCGACCGCAAACAAGCCAACGCGCTGGGGGTGTCCTTCGCCGAGGTGGGCAATGTGCTGTCGTCGGCGATTGGCTCGGCCTATGTCAACGACTTCCCCAACCAAGGCCGCATGCAGCGCGTAGTGGTGCAAGCCGAAGGCGACCGGCGCAGCCAGGTCGAGGACCTGCTGAAGATCCACGTACGCAACGACGCCGGCAAGATGGTGCCACTGTCCGCCTTCGTGCAGGCCAAATGGACCCAAGGCCCGGCGCAGTTGACGCGCTACAACGGCTACCCGGCCATCGCGATTTCCGGCGAGGCGGCGCCAGGCTACAGCACCGGTGAAGCGATGACCGAGATCCAGCGCCTGGTCGGCCAACTCCCGGCGGGCCTGGGCCAGGAATGGACCGGCCTGTCGCTGCAGGAACGCTTGTCCGGCTCACAGGCGCCGATACTGCTGGGGCTGTCGCTGCTGATCGTGTTCCTGTGCCTGGCGGCGCTGTATGAAAGCTGGTCGATCCCGACCTCGGTATTGCTGGTCGTGCCGCTGGGCGTGCTCGGCGCGGTACTGGCGGTGAGCTTGCGCGGCATGCCCAACGATGTGTTTTTCAAGGTGGGCCTGATCACCATCATCGGCCTGTCGGCGAAGAACGCGATCCTGATCATCGAATTCGCCAAGGAACTGTATGACCAGGGCGAAGACCTGATCGACGCCACCCTCAAGGCCGCGCGCCTGCGGTTGCGGCCGATCATCATGACCTCGCTGGCCTTCATCCTCGGCGTGGTGCCGCTGGCGATTGCCACCGGGGCCAGCTCGGCGAGCCAGCAGGCGATTGGTACAGGGGTGATCGGCGGCATGATCACTGCGACATTGGCGGTGGTGTTTGTGCCGGTGTTCTTTGTGGTGGTGATGAAGCTGGTGCGCAAGCGCAGTCGCTGACTGTCAGCTTCAAGCGGCCAGCCAGAGCACCCTTGCTTCAGCTTGCCGCTTGAAGCTTGCAGCCTGCAGCTGCTCAACCTATGTTGCTCACTATTCCCCCGAATCGTGAGCGCCATGCCCTTCCTTGCCCGCACCCATCCGCGTCTCTCCGCCGCCGCCGTCCTTGGCCTTGCCGTAGGCATCCTGGCGCCAGCCGACAGCCTGGTCAGCAAAATCCTGATTGGCTGGAACGCCGGGGTGTGGACCTACCTGCTGCTGATGCTGTGGTTGACCAGCCGAGCCAAGGCCGAGGACGTCAAGCGCATCGCCGAGGTAGAGGACGAGAACGCCGGGCTGGTGCTGTTCACGGTGTGCATCGCCGCCATCGCCAGTCTGGCCACCATCACGTTCGAGCTGGTAGGCAGCAAAGACCTGGCCACCTCGGAGCGCCTGCTGCACTACGGGTTTACCGGGTTGACAGTGATCGGCTCGTGGTTGCTGATCGGGGTGATTTTCAGCGTGCATTACGCCCGCCTGTATTACACCTGGACCGGCAAGGAACCGGCGTTGCGCTTTGCCGAGGGCTTGCTCACGCCCAACTACTGGGACTTTCTGTACTTCTCCTTCACCATCGGCGTGGCCGTACAAACCTCCGACGTGGGCGTGGCGACCCGAGCCATGCGCAAAGTGGTGTTGGGGCAATCGCTGATCGGTTTCTTGTTCAACACGGCGATCCTGGGGTTTTCGATCAACATCGCCGCCGGCCTCTTCGGCTAGGCTGCACAAACCTTCTAGACGCTCACACCGCGAGGGGCGCTAATGGGGTTTTATCGTCGCCGAGGGGGATATGGCCGCGCACAATTGGATCGACCTGGCCCAGGACGCCGACACCGGCATCGAAACGCTGCGCGCGCATTTCGAGGGCCACGCCTATGACCCCCACTGGCATGACAGCTACTTGATCGGCGTCACCGAGCAAGGCGTGCAGCAATTCAATTGCCGCCGCGCCCGTCACAACAGCGTGCCGGGCCAGGTGTTCCTGGTGGAGCCCGGCGAGCTGCATGACGGCGACGCGCCTACGGCGGACGGGTTCACCTACCACATGCTCTACCTCGACCCGCAATGGCTGACACGGGAAGTCAGCGCGGTGTTCGAAGAAGCACCGATCAACAGCCAGCTGGGGTTTGCCAGCACCTTGGCCGACGATCCGCGCCTGGCCCTCGCCACCAGCCAGGCCTTCCGCACCCTGCATAGCGGCGAACTGCGTATCGTGCGTCAGCGCGCTATGGATCAATTGCTCGAACGCCTCACCGGCCAATTGCACTGGCGCCGACGCTATGGCGAGGACCCGCGCCTGCCATGGGTGGCACACAAGGCCCGGGAATACCTGCATGCTCATCTGCACCACGACGTGGGCATGGACGAGCTGGCACTGGCCTGCGGGGTTGACCGCTTTCGCTTGAGCCGCGCCTTCAAGAGCGCGTTCGGCCTGCCGCCCCATGCCTACCTGGTACAACTGCGCCTGGCGCGTGCGCGGCACTTGTTGG
The DNA here is from genome assembly GCF_042610415.1 of Pseudomonas sp. MD330_10. Taxonomy (NCBI): domain Bacteria; kingdom Pseudomonadati; phylum Pseudomonadota; class Gammaproteobacteria; order Pseudomonadales; family Pseudomonadaceae; genus Pseudomonas; species Pseudomonas sp. MD330_10. Next base: position 158,393 of record NZ_JBHGZU010000009.1, on the reverse strand, counting down.
CCAAGGGGGAACTGCCGGCCGATGTGGCGATTACCCTGGGCTTTGCCGACCAAAGCCACCTGGGCCGCTGGTTTGTGCGCGCCTATGGCCTGACACCGGCGGCGTACCGCAAGCGCTGCACAATTCTTCCAGACAGATAACGCCCCAACTGGTGAACATCGAATCCTTAATCGGGTTTATCTGAGTCACTTGCCATGTTGTCCACCTTACTGCCGTTCATGCTGTTTGCCTTTGTCGCGTCCATCACCCCGGGGCCCACCAATATCCTGGTGCTGAGCAACAGCGCGCGTTACGGCATCAAAGCCGCGCTGCCGATCATTCTCGGCGCATGCGCCGGCGCGGCGGGGCTTGTGCTGGTGGTGGGTTCGGGGGTCGGCCAGTCGCTGACACAGGCCCCCAAGCTGCAAGCCGTCATGCAATGGGCCGGGGTGGCGTGGCTGAGCTACCTGGCCTGGAAAATTTACCGCGCACCGCCCCAAGGTGTCGAAGTGGACGCCAGCCAGAAACCCTTGGGCCTGATCGGCGCCGCCGGCCTGCAAGTGGTCAACCCCAAAACCTGGATGATGGCCCTGGCGGTGGTCAGCGTGTTCGCCGGTAATGGCGTTGAGCGCCAGAGCCAGGTGATCTACCTGTCTCTGGTGTTTTTTCTGATCTCGATCCCCTGCCTCGGTGTCTGGGCCTTGCTGGGCGCTGGTTCTGCGCGGGTGCTCGGTTCGGGGCTGGCGATGCAGCGGCTCAACCGTGGCATGGCGTTGTTCTTGTTGAGTGCGACATGGCTGAGTGTGTGGATCTGAGCACGCCGGCCATCCGACGGTGTCCTACAACTTCTTGACGACTTTCGTACTTTAGTGGTTTCCTGAAACCGGTTTCAGTCATTCCAATAAAAATAGAAGGTCGATGACCGTGAACACTTTTTCCGCCGCCCAACGCAGTCGCGTGACCATGCTTGATGTTGCCCGGCACGCCGGCGTGTCCAAAGCCAGCGTCTCGCGTTTTATCGGCGAAGACCGCGCCCTGCTCTCCGATGCGATCGCCCTGCGCATCGAGCAAGCCATCGAACAACTCGGTTACCGTCCCAACCAGATGGCCCGCGGCCTTAAACGTGGCCGCACGCGCCTGATCGGTATGCTGGTGGCGGATATCCGTAACCCCTATTCCATTGCGGTGATGCACGGCGTCGAAACCGCCTGCCGCCAGCACGGCTACAGCCTGGTGGTGTGCAACACCGACCGCGACGATGAACAGGAACGCCAGCACCTGGCGGCCCTACGCTCGTACAACATCGAAGGCCTGATCGTGAACACCCTCGGCCATCACCTCGACCAACTGCTGGAATTGCAACGGGAAATGCCCCTGGTGCTGGTGGACCGCAAGGTCGAGCCGCTGCACAGCGACCTGGTGGGGCTGGACAACCCGGCGGCGGTGCGCATGGCGGTGGAACACCTGGAACAACAGGGCTACCGCGACTTGCTGCTGGTCAGCGAAGCCACCGACGGCACCAGCTCGCGCCTGGAGCGCCTGGCCAGTTTCAAAGCCGAGATCGCTCGCCGCCCGGCGTTGAGTGGCGCCGTGCTGGAGCTGGACGACGCCCTTGAAACCCACCTGCGCAATTTTCTCGCCACGCCGGGCCCCAAGGCGTTGTTCTGCGCCAACGGCGTTGCCGCGCTGGCCTGCACCCGCGCGCTCAAGAATTTGCGCTGCCACCTATTTGACGACATCGGCCTGATCGCCCTGGATGACCTGGACTGGTACCCGCTGGTAGGCAACGGCATCACCGCCCTCGCCCAACCCACCGAGGCCATCGGCGCCAGCGCGTTCGACTGCCTACTCAAGCGCTTGCGCGGCGACACCGAGCCGACCCGCACCCTGGATTTCCTGCCCCAACTCATCATCCGCGGCTCCACCACGCGCCGGCAGGGATGAGTGTTTTTTTGAACAAAAATGAAACCGGTTTCAGAGGGACAAAACAATGCACACATACCCCGTTTCCATCAGCCTCTCCAGCTACGGCGCTGAGCTGGTGCGCCAGCAAGGCCAGTTGAGTTTCGTCCAATTGCTGGCCCAGGCCGGTGCCCAGCGCATCGAGTGGCGTGAAGAACTGCTGACCGTCGAGCAACCCGCCGAGCTGGCCCAGGCCGTCGCGGCACAGGGCCTGGAAGCGGTGTTTTCATCACCGCTGGAACTGTGGGTCGCCGGTCGCGCCCAGCCGAATGCTGAACTGAGCGCGACGCTGGATCGCGCCCAGGCCTTCGGCGCGCGCTGGCTGAAAGTCTCCTTGGGCTACTTCACCGACACCAACGACCTGGAAAGCCTGCACGCACTGCTGCGGCGTCACCCGGTGCACCTGTTGGTGGAAAACGACCAGACCCTGCACGGCGGCCGTATCGAACCCATGCAACGCTTTTTCAGCGAAGTCGAACGCTTGGGTCTGCCAATCAAAATGACCTTCGATATCGGCAACTGGCAATGGCAGGACCAGTCCGCCCTCACCGCCGCGCGCCTGCTGGGCCGGCATGTGGACTACCTGCACTGCAAGGCCGTGAGCCGTCGCGCGGACGGCAAGCTGGTGGCGCTGCCGCCTGGCGCCACCGATTTGCATCAGTGGGAACAACTGCTCTCCCACATGACTCAAGGCATTACACGGGCAGTGGAATTTCCGCTGCACGGCGACGACCTGCTCGATGTCACCGCACGCCAGGTCGCCAGCCTCGCCGTGCTTGGCCAACCTCTCGCGGAGAACGCCCATGTCTGAGATCGATGTGTTGTCGTTTGGGGAAACCATGGCGATGTTCGTCGCCGAACAGACCGGCGACCTGGCCCAGGTCAGCCAGTTTCATAAACGCATCGCCGGGGCCGACAGCAACGTCGCCATCGGCCTGTCGCGGCTGGGCTTCAACGTGGCCTGGCTGAGCCGGGTGGGCGATGATTCCCTGGGCCGCTTTGTGGTGGAGACCCTCAGCCGCGAAGGCTTGGACTGCCGGCACGTGGCCGTCGACCCGCTGCACCCCACCGGGTTTCAATTCAAATCCCGCGAAGAAGCCGGTGCCGATCCCCAGGTGGAATATTTCCGCAAGGGCTCCGCCGCCAGCCATCTGTCCGTCGCCGACATCAGCCCCGCGCTGCTACAGGCCCGCCATCTGCATGCCACCGGGATCCCGCCAGCGTTATCCGCAGCCACCGGCGAGCTGTCCCGCGCGCTAATGACGCAAATGCGCCAAGCCGGGCACAGCGTGTCGTTCGATCCCAACCTGCGCCCGTCGCTGTGGGCCAGCCAGGCGCAGATGATTGCCGAGATCAACGCCCTCGCCGGCCTGGCCGACTGGGTTTTGCCGGGCCTGGGCGAAGGTCGTCTGCTCACCGGTTTCGATGACCCGGCCGACATTGCCGCGTTCTACCTCGACCAGGGTGCCGAAGCCGTGGCGATCAAGCTCGGTGCGGACGGTGCCTACTACCGCACCCAGCTGGACCAGGGCTTTATCGCCGCCGTGCCGGTGGAAAAAGTCGTCGACACCGTGGGTGCCGGCGACGGTTTTGCCGTGGGCATGATCAGTGCCCTGCTGGAAAAACTCAGCTTCCCCGAAGCCGTGCGTCGCGGCAATTGGGTCGGCAGCCGCGCCGTGCAAAGTCGCGGCGACATGGAAGGCCTGCCCACCCGCGCCGAACTGCTCGGTCGATCCGTCGCCTGATCCCCAACACCCTGTTGCCACAACTACAACAAGCTCAGGAGCAAGCCCATGGAAACCGTGAAACTCGCCACCCGCCGCTGGTGGTACATCATGCCTATCGTGTTTATCACCTACAGCCTGGCGTACCTGGACCGCGCCAACTACGGCTTCGCCGCCGCCTCCGGGATGGCCGAAGACCTGATGATCACCCCCGGCATGTCGTCACTGCTGGGAGCGCTGTTCTTCCTCGGCTACTTTTTCTTCCAGGTGCCGGGGGCGATCTATGCGCAAAAGCGCAGCGTCAAGAAACTGATTTTTGTCAGCCTGATCCTGTGGGGCGGCCTTGCCACCCTCACCGGCGTGGTGTCCAACGCCTATATGCTGATCGCCATCCGCTTTCTGCTCGGCGTGGTGGAAGCGGCGGTGATGCCGGCAATGCTGGTGTACCTGTGCCACTGGTTCACCCGCGCCGAACGCTCGCGGGCCAATACCTTTTTGATCCTCGGCAACCCGGTGACCATGTTGTGGATGTCGGTGGTGTCGGGCTACCTGGTTCAACATTTCAGCTGGCGCTGGATGTTTATCATCGAGGGCCTGCCGGCGGTGCTGTGGGCGTTTATCTGGTGGAAGCTGGCCGATGAACGTCCCAAGGACGCCAACTGGCTGAGCGACGGGCAAAAGCAGGAACTGGAAACTGCCCTGGCCGCCGAACAGGTCGGCATCAAGGCAGTGAAGAATTACGCCGAAGCCTTCCGCTCGCCCAAGGTGATCATCCTGGCCTTGCAGTTCTTTTGCTGGAGCATCGGGGTGTACGGGTTTGTGCTGTGGCTGCCGTCGATCCTCAAAAAAGGTCTGCAGATGGACATGGTCGAGGCCGGCTGGCTGTCGGCATTGCCTTACCTGGCGGCGGTGATCGGCATGCTGCTGGTGAGCTGGGGCTCGGACAAGCTGCAAAAACGTAAACGCTTTGTGTGGCCACCGCTGCTGATCGCCTCCATTGCGTTCTATGCCTCCTACGTGCTCGGTGCCGAACATTTCTGGTGGTCCTACACCCTGCTGGTGATTGCCGGGGCGTGCATGTATGCGCCTTACGGCCCGTTTTTCGCCATCGTGCCGGAAATCCTGCCGGCCAACGTCGCCGGCGGCGCCATGGCGCTGATCAACAGCATGGGCGCCCTCGGCTCGTTCGGCGGCTCGTACCTGGTGGGTTACCTCAACAGCAGCACTGGCTCGCCCGGCGCCTCGTACCTGTTGATGAGCGGCGCGCTGATGCTGTCGGTGGTGCTGACGATTTTCCTCAAGCCCGGCGCCAGCGACCGTCAACGCGCGCCATTGCCACCCCTTGAATTGAAGGTAAAAGCCCAATGAAAAAGTCTGTGGTGCTGTACAAAAAACTCTCCGCGCCGCTGATGGCGCGCCTGCACGAGCAGGTGGACGTCACACTGATCGAAGCTCTGGATGACACCGGCCTGGCCAAGCTGCGCGACGCCCTGCCGAACGCCAATGGCCTGCTCGGTGCCAGCCTGCGCCTGGACGCGCAGTTGCTGGACCTGGCGCCGCAACTGGAAGCGGTGGCCAGCGTTTCGGTGGGGGTCGACAACTACGACATCGACTACCTCACCCGACGCGGCATCCTGCTCAGCAACACCCCGGACGTACTCACCGAAACCACCGCCGACACCGGCTTCGCGCTGATCCTGGCCAGTGCCCGCCGCGTGGTGGAACTGGCCGATATGGTCCGCGCCGGGCAATGGCATAAGAACATTGGCCCGGCGCATTTCGGCAGCGATGTGCACGGCAAGACCCTTGGCATCATCGGCATGGGCCGCATCGGCGAAGCCCTGGCCCAGCGCGGGCATTTCGGCTTCGGCATGCCGGTGCTCTACCACAGCCACTCGCCCAAGCCACGGGTCGAAGAGCGCTTCGGCGCGCAGTACCGCAGCCTTGAAGACTTGCTGCAACAGGCCGATTTTGTCTGCCTGACCCTGCCGCTGACCGCCGAGACCGAAAAGCTGATCGGCGCCGAGCAGTTCGCGTTGATGGGCCCGGACACGATCTTTATCAATATTTCCCGCGGCAAAGTGGTGGACGAAGCGGCGCTGATCGAGGCGTTGCAGCAACGCACGATCCGCGCGGCGGGGCTGGATGTGTTCGAGAAGGAACCGCTGGATCACAGCTCGCCGCTGCTGCGGCTGAACAACGTAGTAGCCACGCCCCACATCGGCTCGGCGACCCACGAAACGCGCGAGGCCATGGCCACCTGTGCGGTGGATAATCTGTTGGCCGCTCTGGCGGGCGAGAAGCCGAAAAACCTGGTCAACCCGACCGCCTTTAGGCAATAGGCACACTGAAGGCAAACACAGATCAGCTTTGATGAGAGGGGGTGTAGAGCCCCCTCCCACCGGGCAGGGTCAGATCACGAACTTGGCCACCATCGCGTTCAAGTCCACGGCCAGGCGCGACAGTTCATGGCTGGCGGCGCTGGTCTGGTTGGCGCCGGAGGTGGACTGGGACGCCAGGTCGCGGATATTGACCAGGTTGCGGTCCACTTCGCGGGACACCTGGGCCTGTTCTTCCGAGGCGCTGGCGATTACCAGATTGCGCTCGTTGATCAGGCTGATGGACTGGGTGATCTGCTCCAGCGCAACACCGGCGGCGCGGGCCATTTCCAGGGTGTCCTGGGTGCGTTGATTGCTCTGCTGCATCGATTGCACGGCCTCGCCGGTGCCATTCTGGATGCCGGCGACCATTTTCTCGATCTCCTGGGTCGACTGCGCGGTGCGATGGGCCAAGGCCCGAACTTCGTCAGCCACCACCGCAAAACCGCGCCCGGCCTCACCGGCGCGGGCCGCTTCGATCGCGGCGTTAAGGGCCAGCAGGTTGGTCTGCTCGGCAATCGCGCGGATCACGTCGAGCACCTTACCGATGTCACGCCCCTGGGTGGCCAGACCTTCGATCATCACAGCGGTGCTTTGCACGTCGTGGGTCATGGTCTGGATCGCGTCGACGGTTTGCACCACGCGATCGCGGCCTTCGCGCGCAGCCTGGTTGGACTGGCGCGAGGCTTCGGAAGTAGAAACCGCGTTGCGCGCCACTTCTTCCACCGCGGCGGTCATCTCATTGACCGCCGTGGCGGCCTGGTCGATTTCGTCGTTCTGTTGCTGCAGGCCGCGAGAGGCTTCTTCGGTGACCGCGCTCAACTCTTCAGCCGCCGAGGCCAGTTGAGTGGCCGAACCGGCGATATGGCGGATGGTCTGGCGCAGGTTGGTCTGCATGGTGGACAACGCGCCGAGCAGGCGTGCCGGCTCGTCCCTGCCGTCGTCCTCAATCACGCTGCTGAGGTTGCCGCCGGCGATGGTCTCGGCTACCTGCACGGCTTTGCGCAGCGGCGTGACGATGCTGCGGGTCAGCAGCCAGGCCAGCAGCACCGTCAACAACGCGGCGGCGACCGACACCACCACGATGCCGGTGATGGCGCTGTTATAGCTCTGGCCCGCTACATCATTGGCTTGCTTGGCCGCCGCGCCGTTCATCGCAATCAGTTTGTTCAGTTGCTCGCCCATCTGGTCGGTGCCGTCCTTGATCCGGGTGTTGATCAGGGTGCGCATTTCTTCGACCTTGCCGTCCCGGGACAGGCTGAGCATATCGGCCTGGGCTTTCAGATAGGTGTCCAGCGTGCTGGAGAACGTCTTGAACAGCGCCGCTTCATCCGGCCCTGCAGGCAAAGCCGCGTAGGCGGCCTGGGCCGTTTTGGCCTTGTCGACCAACACTCCAATGCGGGTTTCGGCTTCCTTGAGCGCCGCAGGTTCGCGGTTGACCAATACGCGAAACGACAGAATGCGCATGCGCAACACGTTCTCGGTCACCTGCCCCAGGAACGTCACACTGGGCAGTTGATTGGTGTTCATGTCCACCGATGCTTGACGAATCAAGGTCATACGGTTGGCCGCGAACCCACCCAACAGCACCACTAACAACGCGATAAAGGCGAAACCCAGCGAAGCGCGAGGGGCGATATTCAAATGACGAAGCGACATAGACGTGTTCCCGAAGTGAGTGCCTGCGCGCAATCCCTGCCGCGAAACGATCAATCAGCGGCAACGCGCTGCCTGACCTTGGACGCCACTGTTGTTTTTAATAGGTGGGCCTGTAAGCAGTATCGGCAAGGATTGGGATTTTATGCAGGGCGCTTATAAATATTTTTTTACACTTCTGAGCATCGGCGCTTTCTGGCATCCTGCGCCTCCCTTTTCCGACCCGAGCCCATATTTTGTCTGACGCTCAAGCCCCCCGCCCCCGCTATAAATCCGACCTGATCTACGGCCTGGAAGACCGTCCGCACTTCAGCGCGGCGATCTTCGCTGCGCTGCAGCATGTGCTGGCCAGTTTTGTCGGCATCATCACCCCGACCCTGATCGTCGGCGGCGTACTCGGCCTGGAAAGCGAAGTGCCGTACTTGGTGAGCATGGCGCTGTTCGTCTCGGGCCTGGGCACCTTTGTCCAGGCGCGTACGTTCGGCCCCATCGGCTCGGGCTTGCTGTGCCTGCAAGGCACCAGTTTTTCGTTTATCAGCGTGATTCTCAGCGCCGGTTTTATGGTCAAGGCCCGCGGCGGCGGCACCGATGAAATTCTCTCGACGATCTTCGGCATCTGCTTCTTTGCAGCGTTTATCGAAGTGGTGCTCAGCCAGTTCATCGGCAAACTGCGCAAACTCATCACCCCGGTGGTGACCGGCACCATCATCACCTTGATGGGCCTGTCCTTGATCAAGGTGGCCGTCACCGACATGGCCGGCGGCTTCGGCGCCAGCGACCTCGGCGCGGCCGGCAATATGGGCCTGGCGGCCCTGGTGTTGCTGACCATCGTGGTGCTCAACCGCTTCAATAACCCGTTCCTGCGCCTGGGTTCGATCGTGATCGGGCTGACCCTGGGCTTTGTGGTGGCCTGGTGGCTGGGCCGCGTCGATATGGCGGCGCTGCCCCAGGTGCCGTTGATCAGCGTACCGGTGCCGTTCAAGTACGGGTTTTCGTTCGACTGGGTGGCGTTTATTCCAGTGGCGGTGATCTTCCTGATTTCGCCGTTGGAAGCCGCCGGCGACCTGACAGCCAACTCGATGATTTCCCAGCAGCCGGTAAAGGGCCCGCTGTATATCAAACGCATCAAGTCCGGCCTGCTGGCCGACGGCCTCAACTCGGCGATGGCCGCCACGTTCAACAGCCTGCCGATGGTGACCTTTGCCCAGAACAATGGGGTGATCCAACTGACCGGCGTGGCCAGCCGCTATGTGGCGTACTTCATCGCCGGCCTGCTGGTGCTGCTGGGGCTGTTCCCCATGATCGGCGCGGTGCTGCAACTGATGCCCAAACCGGTGCTGGGCGGCGCCACGCTGATCATGTTCGGCACCGTGGCGGTGGCCGGTATCAAGATCCTCGCCGAAGCCGGCCTGCACCGGCGCAACGTACTGATCGTGGCGATTTCCCTGGGCATGGGCCTGGGCGTCGCCGCCGTGCCGGAAGTGCTGCGCGAGTTGCCCAAGGCGCTGCATAACATCTTCGAGTCGCCAATCACCGTAGGAGCGTTCTGTGCCATCCTGCTGAACATTTTCCTGCCCGAAGAGTTCATAGAGCTGGAAGAAGATGAATTCGATCCGGAGTCCTCTACCCTCAAGGTGATGCAAGACCCGGACGTCACGAACTAGGAGACCTCACATGCGCAAGCTCATGGTGCTATCGCTGCTGCTACTGACCCTGAGCGCCTGCGCGCTGTTTCCGAACCGCGACCCGGTGAACATCAACGTGGTGGGCATCGAACCGCTGCAAAGCCAGGACCTGGAAGTGCGCTTCGCCGTCAAACTGCGGGTGCAGAACCCCAACGAAACGGCGATTGACTACAACGGTGTGGCTCTCGATCTGGAAGTCAACGGCCGACCGTTGGCCTCAGGTGTGAGCGACCAGGCCGGCAGCATCCCACGCTTCTCCGAGACCGTTCTGACGGTGCCGGTCAGCGTCTCGGCATTTTCGGTGTTGCGTCAAACCCTGGGCCTGAGTCAGACCCAGAGTTTGAACAACCTGCCCTATGTGCTGCGGGGCAAACTGGCCGGGGGGCTGTTGGGCACCATGCGCTTCGTTGACCGGGGTACGTTGGACATGCCTAACGGCGCGACGTGGTAAAGCCTGCGCCACTGTCATCGGGGGCAAGCCCCCTCCCACATGTTGGCCCATGGGCAAATTTGGACGCACACAGCCCCCCTGTGGGAGGGGGCTTGCTCCCGATGGCAGTGGCGCAGTCAACATATCGACTGGCTGGCTCTGCGCCATCGGGGCGAGCCCCCCAGCCTTCCCGCTACTGCTTCAGTCCGTGATATAGCGCACGCCGGGTTTGGCGCGTTCATCCACCACCAGCTCGAACACATCCGGCCGTGCGTAATGCCCCACCACGTCGTAGTCATACCGCGCGCGCACCAGGTCGTCGGTATCGATCTGCGCCGTCACCAGCCCCGCTTCGCCCACCAGCGGCCCGGCCAGGATGTCGCCCATGGGGCCGACAATCACGCTGCCGCCTGCGATCAACGGGCGGTCCGAAGGCCAGTTGGCAATCTCCACGCCAAGGGCTTCGGGCGACGCCTGCACCTGGCAGGCGCTGACCACGAAGCAGCGGCCTTCATGGGCTACATGGCGCATGCTCACCTGCCACATCTCGCGCTCGTCCACGGTGGGCGCGCACCAGACTTCCACGCCCTTGGCGTACATCGCGGTGCGCAGCAGCGGCATCATGTTTTCCCAGCACACCGCGCCGCCGATACGGCCCACCGCGGCATCGATCACCGGCAAGGTGGAGCCATCGCCCTTGCCCCAGATCAGCCGCTCGGTGCCGGTAGGCATCAGTTTGCGGTGCTTGGCCACCAGGCCGCCGGCGGGTTCGAAATACAGTACGGTGCAGTACAAGGTATTGCCGCTGCGCTCGATCACGCCCAGCACCAGGCTGGCGCCCGTGCGCGCCGACAACCCGGCCAGGGCGTCGGTTTCCGCGCCAGGTACATCGATGGCATTGGCAAAATAACGGGCGAAGGCTTCACGCCCTTCGGGCAGGCGATAACCCAGTTGTGTGCCGAACCCTTCGCCTTTGGGGTAGCCACCGAGCAGCGCCTCGGGCATCACCACCAATTGCGCGCCGCTGCGGCGGATCTGGTCTTCATAACCGAGGATCTGTTCCAGGGTGTCGGCCTTGCCGCCCGGTAGGGAGCCGATTTGCAAGGCCGCGACGGTAGAAATAGGCATAACGTTCACTCCGATGATTGGCTGGGGGTTGCCCATTCTCCCGCCACCCCGGATCATGAATAAAGCCCACTTCAGTACTGAATGATATGAGCCAAATGAATATCGCCCAGGTCGATCTTAACCTGCTCAAAACCTTCGAAGCACTCCATGACGAGTCCAGCGCCAGCCGCGCCGCCTTGCGCCTGGGCGTGACCCAATCGGCCATCAGCGCTGGGCTGCGGCGCTTGCGCCAGGTGTACGGCGACCCGTTGTTCGTGCGCACCGGTCGTGGCTTGGCGCCGACGTTGCGGGCCAACCAACTCAAACCGGTGATCAGTGAAGCGCTGGACCGTTGCCGTCAGAGCTTGGCCATGGTCGACCCGGTCAATCAGCAGTACCTGGGGCGTTCGGTGGTGGTGGGTTTATCCGATGACTTTGAAATCGCCTACGGCCGTCGGTTGATGACGCAGATCGCACAACGCCTGCCGCAATTGCGCGTGATCTTTCGCCAGACCCATAGCCAGATTGTCGCCGGCGCGCTGCTCGACCGCACACTGGACCTGGCGATCACCGCCGGCGGTTTTGCCCAGGGCCGGTTAAGCCGACAGGTGTTGGGCGAAGGGGATTACCGCTGCCTGGTGGACCCGGACAGCCTGGCGCCCGGTCAGCGAAGTATCGATCTGGACGAGTTCGTTCGCCGCGCCCATGTGCTGGTGTCGTCCGGCGGGTTTATCGGGATCACCGACGAGGGGCTGGCGGCGCAGGGGCTGAGCCGCCATGTGTGCGCCTCCACCAGCCACTTCGCCGCGCTGCCGTTTTTGCTCAAGGGCAGCCAGGCCGTTGCCACCATCCCCGGGCATGCGGCGCAGGCCATCGCCGAGATGACCGGCCTGCGCGTGCTGACCTGCCCGTTGGCGCTGCCGCGCTACCCGGTGGAACTGGGATGGCGCACCCAGGCTCAGCTCGATCCGATGTTGCTGAAAGTCCGCGAAGCGATTGTGGCGAGCTTTACTTAGCCGCCGCCATCAGTTTGTTGACTTCGCTGCGCACCATGTTGGAAAACTCCGGCGGCGACATGCCGTCCAGTTCCGCACGGACCCACTCGGCCCATTTGCCCTTGCGCTTGGCGCGCTCGCCGAACAACCGCGCGGCTTCGCCCTTGGCCTTGCCCAGATTGGTTTGCCACAGGTCGTAGAGGCGCGACTTTTCATCTTCCAGCTCGGCGCGTTCGGCGAGGGTCTTGTTGGCGAGATTGAAGCTCATGTTGAATTACCTGCTGCACAAATAGGTGGCATCTTACACTGTAGGTCGAAATTTCCTGATTCGGATTTTGCCCGGCACTGCGCCCCAGCAAAAAAAAAGCAACTTTTAAGGGCGCCGGGTACTCCATTGTTCACTGTTACATTCACTTGCAAGGAGTCACCCCATGGCCCGCAAAACCGCCGCGCAAACCGCCGCCGACCAAATCAAGGACCAAGCTTTCAGTGAGCTCGCCGCGCTGATCGAAGAGTCCGACAAGTTGCTCAAGAGCAGCGCCAACCTGGTGGGCGAAGAAGGAGAGACCCTGCGTGAGCAGGTCGCCCTAAAGCTCAAACAAGCCATGGACTCCGTGACCAACGTACGTGAGCGCACCCAACCGATGGTCGACGCGACCGAAACCTATATTGGTGGCCACCCGTGGCAGACCGTCGCCATCTCGGCCGGCTTTGGCCTGGTGGTTGGCCTGTTGCTGGGTCGTCGCAACTAAACGTCGCCCGTCGCGCCGCTGCCACGCAGCGGCGTTTCAATGTCAGTTGGCCCAGTCACGCAACTGATTCAACGCCTGAAGTTCCACTTCAACCCCCTGCCCCAGCGACTTCGCCCGTGTGCAATGGCGCCGATCCCCCGGTAACCGCCGCAACCCTACGGCATGCATCTGCCGCACCAGTTCCTGGCTGCGCTCGGCAAAGCTTTGCCCGGCGGTTTTGCTCGGGTCGATAACAATCAACAGTTGCCCGGTCCACGGCGTACGCGCGCCAGGGTGATCGGCCCAGTTGAATTCGAAGGAAAAGTGCCCGCCGGTCAGGGCAGCCGCCAGCAGCTCGACCATCATCGACAGGGCCGAGCCCTTGTGCCCGCCGAACGGCAACAGCGCACCGCCCTCCAGCACGGCCTTGGGATCGGTGGTGGGCTGACCGAGGCTGTCCACCCCCATGCCAGGCGGCAAACGTTCGCCCTTGCGCGCAGCGATCTGCACGTCGCCATGGGCGATGGCGCTGGTGGCCAGGTCGAAGACAATCGGCGGGCCGTCGGCGCGCGGCGCCGCGAACGCAATAGGGTTGGTGCCGAACAACGGGCGATCGGCGCCGTGGGGCACCACGCAGGTCATGCTGTTGACCACGCTCAGCGCCACCAACCCCTCTTCGGCGAACGGCTCAACGTCCGGCCACAGCGCCGCGAAGTGATGGGAATTGTGAATCGCCAGCAAGGCGATGCCGGCACTGCGCGCCTTGCTCACCAGCAGTGGCCGGGCCGCCGCCAGTGCCGGCTGGGCGAACCCATTGCCGGCATCCACCCGCACAAACCCGGACGCCACGTCCGTGACCACCGGAATGGCCTTGCCGTCGACCCAGCCGCTGGCCAGGGTGCTGAGGTAACCGGGGATACGGAAGATGCCGTGGCTATGGGCGCCGTCGCGTTCGGCACTGGCGCAATTGTGCGCAAGGATCGCGGCCACTTCCGGCGACGTGCCGTGCTGGACGAACACCCTGTGCAGCAACGCCACCAGTTCGGTGAAGCCGATAAGGGTATGGGGACTGTCGACGATCGGGGACTGGGCAGACATCTGTAGCTCCGATTTTATAATTGGAAGAGACAACAAGAATCCAGCCCTCCGATTAAACAACGCCCCATGTGCCTGCTGTCAACGGGCGCCCCCAGTTATCTACCGCCATCCGCGCCGCCGCGCCGCCTACCGTGAAGCCTTATCCCGCCGCCTTGCTGGAGAGCGCACCATGGCGAACCTCACGCCCCCGTATTTCTTCGATGAGTTCCTGCAAAACGTCAAACGCAAGACCCCCACGCCCCGCGAGCGCGCGCTCGGGTTCTCGGTCAGAGACCTCGATTGGCTGCACACGCTGTACTACGCCACCCACACCGCGCGTATCGACCCCAGCGTGCAGCGTTACCCGATGCACGTCGAACGCTTGTCGGTCAACCGGCCCGACCACGCCCCCGTGCCCCTGGCGGGTGTGTTCATGATGAGCCCGACACCCGATGACCACAAAGCGGTGCTGTTTACCCCCTACGGCGGCCTGGAACTGTTCGACAGCCGGGCCGCGCTGCTCCATAAGGTGGATGAACGCCTGACGCAGCCAAGCCGGCGCGCTGAACTCCTGCAATTTCTGGCGATTGTCGAACGCGACGGCTTGCCCAGCACAGAACCGCTGAAGACAACGGGCGCGGTGATTCCAGGCGCGGTGATGCAAGACCAGGAACAAACCATCCTGGCCGGCCAGCAACACAACGTCTCTGCGATGCTGGAGGAACTGCGCAAGCTCCCCGACCTGCGCGGCATGCTCGACACCCTGCTGGGCATCATGGCCCGCTCGTACTTTCCGGGCCTGGACCAGCGCGACACGCGGGTGAATTTTTTTACCCAGCCCACGCCTGTGGAGGAGAGTCGCTGGGTGGCCTCCGAGTCATTGCGCGATGCGCTGCTGCAGTTTTACGTCAAGCAAGCCTGGCCGGCGAACCAGACTCACACGTATTTCAATGTGGGCCATGACGACAGCGCACACACCGCGCAACAGAGGGCCCAGGACCACCAGCGCTGGGACAGTGTGGTCGAACAGACCAGCGGCATCCTCTCGAAGCTGTTGAACAGCCTGCTGCAAACCTACTGGAATGAAGATTTCAACCGCGGTCAGTCGCGCCTGCGTTTTTTTGCGCGGGTCATGAGCGACAAGTTTCGCGCCGATCTGCTGTTCAAGCAGCAGGGCCTAGTCCTGTCCAGCCAGGAAAGCCTGGATCTGCGTGCGCTGTTCCTTCCCGACCAGGCGGCGCGTAGCGCCTATGCCAGCCATCTGAGGATAGAAAAGGTCCGGGTGCATGCCCCGTTCCAACACTATGTGGAGCTGGCCAGCACGCTGATGATCAGCGATAGCCAGGCCTACCTCTACACCCAATCGCGGGGGTTGCAGGTACTCAAAAACCTGAGCGACCTCAAAGATGCCTTGTTGCAGATGCTCAGAACGGCGGGCCACGAGGACGAACTGCTGCACTTTCTGTCGGTGGATGAACGCAGTGCGTTCGTGGGCATGGAACATATCCAAGTGACCGGCAAGCCCATCGCGGGCGATGTGTTCCAGGCAATGATCGAGGACATTGTCACCAAGCAGTCCGACAATCTGGACTATGCCTTGGGGCTCTATCGGCGCAGCAACGGCGTGATCGACCTGGCCGCGCTGCTCGACACTGCACTGGACGTGCGCAGCATGCTCGACACGCGGCTGCTGGAGCAGGAGGCCGATGGGCGCTGGACCCTTCACCCCATCACCAGCGGCAATGGCCGCCCTACTACCGTGCAATCGGAGAAGGCCAAGGTGCACCTGGAACGTTTGCAGGCGGTGGACGCGGCCATGGCGCTGGAACGTAACCGGCAGCCGACCTTGCGCAGCCTGGTCGCCCATGCACTGGACACCGAGTTGGCCAAGCGTCTGCTCGATCTCAAGGCCGAGCACGTCTATCTCAACACCTATGTCACCCCCGCTGCAGAGCGTGAAGAGCGGGCGCCCCATACGTCATTGAGCATGGTCGAGTACTTTATCGCGCGTCTGGCCGGGCAAGCCGATCGGCTCACCGAGTCGGCCCTGACCTGGTTCTACACAGAACAGAGCGCCGGCGTGGCCTACCAGTTGCACAACCTGACCATCGACAGTTTCAACGCCGTCATCGAACAGGTGCTCAGCACGTTCGCGCAACGGGACCTGCGTACCCTGCCCCACTTGCTGCTGGAGAATAACCGGGCGCACCTGAGCCAGGGCATGTTGCAGGGGCTGCGCGGCGAAACCGAATTGAGGCGCCTGGACCATAGCCTGCCGCCCCCTGCCCTGGCGTTACTCGATAGCGCCCTCAATGCCGACGGCATGAGCCGGCTGACCCGCCATGGCCTGAATGGGTTTATTCCGGATGCGTTCAGCCTGAGCCTGTTCCTGGGCACCGCTACCGAGCCTCAGCCCCTGGCCAATGCCTTTGTGCTGACCGAGCGCGGTGGCATCGACCCCATCCACTCGGGCACCGCCCTGCTGTGGACCCCACGGGGTGGCTATGAGGCGTTTGCGTCGATCCAGGCCCTGCGCGACAAGCTCGAACAGCGCTTGCAAAACCCCGTGCAGCGTCTGCCCCTGCTGGAGAACCTGCCGGTGTCGCGGCGCATCCCTCACCAGGCCTGTCGCCTGGGGCCCTTGCAGCGAATCGACGAACACCTGCTGCACAACCGTCAGCAGAGCTACAGCGACTTCACCCGCGACGAAATCGACCAGGTGCTGGCGATGGGGCTCAGCGCCACGCGCTTCCAGGACTGCATGGACCGGCTGATCAGGCGTCAAACTCCGTCCAATCTGCCCAGGTCGATCACCCTGGCGCGCGCCCTGATCCACCAACAAGCGCTGCCAGTCTGGCTGGGCATGGCGCGGCCCCACGAACAGATCCTGCAGGCCGAGCTGCTTGAGCAATATCGCGTCAGTGCGCCTGACGAACGGGACTATCTGCACAGCATCGTGCCGATGCGCGAACACATCTTCAGTACCCTCTCAACCCTGCTCGGCGCGCGGTTCCCAGGCCAGGTGTACAACCCGGATCACGTGCTGATTCCCGGACGTATCGACCTCGAAGGCCACACCCAGACCCTGACGGACTTCGCGTTGCGGCACCTGCCCGATCTGCGCGCCGAGACGATCCGCCCGCGCTCGCGCACCAGCGTCCCACTGCCGGAGACACTCGACGGCGCGGCCATCGTGCAATTGGTGCGACAACTGGATTTGAAAACGCTGTACCGCCAAGTGTTGAGCGGCCTGCTCCAGGGGCAGAGCGACGACGCGCGTGAGCGGCGCCGCCTATTCTGCCGGCAGCTGCCGTGGCAATTGTTGCAGTACGCCCATGAACAAACCCTCACTGAACGGCTGTCCGCCACGGCCTGGGGCTTTATCCGGCAAGTCTTCGACATGCCCGACGCAGTGGCCCGCGCGGCGGTGCATGGGGTCACGGCGATGATCCGCCCGCTGGAGCTGATCGCCACCGCCGGCGCCAGTCAGGCCAAGGCATTGGGCTGTTACCTGATCGGCCCCAAGCCCGGCGCGTCCGGGCCGTTGGTGCTGTATGCACCGTACAGCCCTAAACATTTGTTGAAAGAGTTCCCCAGCGAGGCGGCGCTCCTGCACGAATTCACCAGCCCCGGGGCGCTACAGGAATGGGTGATCGGGCAGTTGCAAGCGCCCCATCAAGCCACTTACCGCAATCTGCTGAGTGAGCGCTGGCGCCCGGATCTCTCGGACATCCGCCTGGGTGACTCGCCCATCGCCGGCAATCTGCTCAACCGACTGTTCGACGACAATACCCAGCTGCTGCTGCAGATGCTGGCCGGCCAGTTTTGCGCGTCAGGCAAGACCCATTGGGACGCGGTGACCAGCCTGTTGAGCAAGGGCATTCCCAAGAGCCTGCAATTTATGGCGGGCAAACTGACCTACCCGCTGACGGTGTGGCGCAGCTACCAACTGTTCAAAACATCGGCCGAAGACTTACAGGAGCACCGTTGGCAGCACTCGCTCAAAACCTTTGTCGCGGGCGTGGCCGAGCTTGCCTCTTTACGCAAAGCGCTGGACCAGTGGCTGCCGCCAACTCCACCCAGCGAACAGCCGCTGCCCTTTGACGACTGGCTAGATGCCCCTGCCCCCGTGGCCGCCAGCCTGGACGAGCTGGACCTGACCGCACCTGGGCGAACCGCCCTGCAAGCCTTCGAAAATCACCAGGTTGCCCTGAGCGACCTGGAGCGCAGCGCGCCACCCTTCGTGTACACCGACAACGACACGCGCGCACATTTCGTGCCATTGGCGGGAAAGGTGTATTCGGTGAGAAAAGCCGGGGAACGCTGGCGCCTGAGCCGCGACGAGCAGCACGGCCCTTATGTGCGAGCCAACGCCCAGGGCGAATGGACCCTGGACCTGGACCGCCATCATCCGCGCTACGGCAAAACCCTGAGCCGCTACGCGGGCAAAATGCAAACCTGGGCGGCGGAGCGCGACGCTATCAATATCGAGGCGGTGGGCATACGCGAAATTGCCGCCCTGTCGAGCTGGAAGGCCCAGTGCATCGACGAAGCGCTCAACGTCGCGACCTATTACGCGGTGACGTGCAAACGCAACCTGCTGCACTTTGCACCGCTGCGCGAACCCGGCAGCCGGCTGGGACGGTTCTTCAGTGAGTTGTTCGGCGTGGTTACGCTGACCGGCGAGCAGGTGCAACGAATTGAGCGACGCGTCGACGAAGTGCTCGATGAGCTGATCAACCATACCCTGGTCGGCCCGGACTCCCAGCGCTTTGTCTGCGGCACCCATCGCTACAGCCCGCAAAACACTTTCGCTTTTGTGCTACCCGAGGACCGGGAACAGAAAATCTACCTGGTGGACCGCTTTTTCGATCCGCCGCTGGACATCTATCAGAATCGCCTCACGACACCCTTCAACATCTCTGCCCATGCCCGCGCCACCACGTTGATTCACGAGATCACCCACCTCAAGTCCTTGACCGAAGACCTGGCGTACCTCGACAGCATGCGGCCGTTCCACGACCTGATTAACCTCAACGTCAGTGGCGCCAGGCGAATGCACACGGATCTGGCCGACTTGCGCGATACCGCGCTCTCCACACTCACCCCGGCCACCATGCTGTTCAGAACGTGGGACGAGTTCACCCAGCAATGGGAAGACTTTGGAGCCAGTCGTGGGACTTCGCCGCAAAAGGACAAGGTGTTGAGTACTACCGGGACGCGAACCCTGGACGATGCGCGGACGGTGTTTATGAGTGACGCCAACAAGCGAATCGATACGATTTTGGCCAACGCCGATTCGGTGACTTACCTGATCAGCCAGCTCGGCAGGGAATTGGATGCGGGAGCCTGAACCGGCTCCCGGCGCGAGACGTCAGTCTTTCTGGTCACGCAGGATATTGCCCGAGGCGCCGTCGATGCGCGCTTCATACACGGTGCCGTCAGACTTGCGCCCTTTGACTTCCCAGTAGCCGTTATCGTCGGCTTCGGCGGCATAGACTTCAACGTAGCCGGCCTTGGTCTTGGCCACTTCGATGGCCTTTTCGATAGTGATCCAGCCTGCGCCCGGCTTATCGGCCAGGGCGGCACCGGCACTGAGCAGCGCGGAGGTTGCACACAGGGCGACTAAGGTTTTCTTCAACATAACGGAACTCCATAGTGGGAATAACGGACGCGTGTCCTGAAATTTTTAGGTACTGGCAAATAAGAATAAGTTCCAATTGATGTGCAATCGCCATGATGGCTGTTCTCCCCATCGGCCCGCGGAGGTTAGAATGTGGGAAATCAGGATGCGTAAATGACCGAAAAGTCTGTTTCAGAAGCCGAATACGACACCATCACCGATGCCGCAGCGCACTGGTGCATGCGCATGCATGCAGGTGATTGCACACCGGCTGAACGTCAGGCTTTTCAACAATGGCATGACGCCCATCCCCTGCATGCCTTTGAATACGCCGCGATGCTGGAAATCTGGGACGTCGCCGATCACTTGCCGCGCACCGCGCCCACCGCACCGGTATTGGCGTTCAAATCGCGCAGCCGCGTACGTCGTTATGCCGTGGCGGCGGCGCTATGCCTGGCGGCCCTGCCGCTGGCGGCGTTCACCGGGTGGCAGGCCGGGTGGCTGCCCAATTCCTATGAACGTTTCGAGGCGACCCAGGGCTTGCGTCAGGTGACCTTGAGCGATGGCAGCCAGGTAGAGCTGAACCTGGGCACCGAACTGGTCTATAGCAACTACAAGGATCAGCGCCGGGTCACGCTGAAGAAAGGCGAGGCGTTTTTCAATGTCAGCCACGACAGCGCCCATCCGTTTGTGGTGCGCGCCGGTGAAGGCCAGGTGCGCGTGACAGGCACCCAATTCAATGTATGGAAATATGGCGATCAGGTCCGCGTGATGCTGCTCGAAGGCTCGGTGCAGATCGCCAGCGATGCCACGCATGGTAGCGTGCCCCTGACTCCGGGCATGCAGGCCAGCTACCAAGCGGGCGATGCCACTCCGCGCGTGAGGCCGTTCAGCCCGAATGACAGCGCACTGGCCTGGCGCCAGGGCAAGCTGATCCTCGATAACCTGGCCTTGGTCGACGCGTTACCGCTGATCAACCGCTACTTGAGCAAACCGGTGATGCTGGCCGACGCCAGCACCGGGGCGATTCGAATAGGCGGCATCTACAACCTCACCGAGGTCAACAACCTCATCCCCTCGCTGCCCAAGGTACTGCCGGTCTATCTGACGCAGAACCAGGACGGCAACCCCGTTCTCAATTCCATCCCGCGTAAAAACCCTAAAGGCTGAGCCCGGCCGATTCGTGCGGGCCTGTTCGCGCCCGCAGTGTCCATTTTTGAAACACCTGCCTGCCCTGAAGCCCGTGTACAGCGTGGGTTCATGCTTTTGTCATGTGCGGTGTTACGCCGCTGATACACAGGGGTGAATCGTTTGTGGCACAGCGGGCTGCACGCGCTTGAAGGGCAGGTGTTTCAGCACTGAGACACCGGCAACGTCGACGCGCCTCTAGTTATTCACAAACCATTGAATATCAAGACAATTCAAAAAGCGGCACGGCATCTGCTCTATTCCTCATAGCACTGTTTAGGGTCAGTGCTGAGAATAAGGACATGCCGCCGTGAACACACTCACACAACACTCGATGAAGGTACTGCTGACCAGCTGTGTACTCAGCCTCGGCATCAGTGCACCAGCCTTTGCCGGTGATGGTGTGATCGTGACGGGCCGCAACGTACAGGCACACATGTACGGTCGCGCCGCTTTCGGTAAAGACCCCTACCCCACCACCGCCAATGCCAATCCCACCCAAGAGGTTCTTGGCGCCACCGGCGAGCTCAGTGACCTGGCTATCAGCGGTGTCAGCAGCGGTTCAAGTTTCGCCCGCGCCAGCCAGATCGATAGCACGTTGACCGGCGTGCATGCCACGCAGAACAGCATGTCTACCCTCGGCACCGGCGCCACCGCCGGGCATGGCAGCGGCAGCAGCATGGGCGGACAGATCAGTGACTCGATCCAACGCGGCATGGCCCCTCTGAATAACCTCGGCAACATGATGGGGGGCAAATAATGAACCGTACCTTGCTCTTGCTCGCCCTGCTGGGCAGTGCCTCGGCCATGGCCGACAACAACGCTGTGATCAACAACAGCGGCAAAGACTACCGCGGTAACTTTTCGATCAACCAAGCGGCGGGCAATCAGCAGCAACAGGCCAATAACCGTGCCGTCACGCTCGGCGGCCAGGCCACCACCGTGAATATCCAACGGCTCGACGGTCAGGTCGATCCGTCTCTGAACGCCAAGGCTGCGATTCAGGGCGCTTCTTTTACCAATGGCAACGGCATGTTGGGCGTCAACCAGGCGGCCGGGGCCAACAACCAAACCGTCAACGCCGTGCGGATCAGCGTCAACCCTGGCCCGCAAAGCATCGACGACAGCGTCTTGTTGCAACAGAACACGACGCAATTAACCGACTCAGGGCTCACCCCCACCACTGGCAGCCGCCTGGTCGTTACCAGCGACCAGGCCTTCACAGGCAGCCGAGGAGTGATTCAGGTGAACCAGAGTGCCGGGGTGGGGAACCGAATGGCTAACACCCTGGGCATCACTATCAAGTAACGACTTGGTAGTACTCGCAAGACCGTACCAACACTTAACCAACTAATAGAAGCAAGGAGAAACACCATGAAACCTCAAATGGCTCTGAAACCTCTGGTTTTCGCTCTCGCCGCGCTCATGGCTGCTGCTGCTCAAGCAGGTGGCTGGCACCCTGCGCCTCAACCTACCGGCACTATTGCCGCTGTGGTCACTGACGTTCAAAACAGCGCCGGCAACAAGTTTGACGATACCAAGACCGAAAATAACGCCTCTGCCGATAATTCGGTCAACAGCAACAGCGGTAACGCGGGTGTCAACGCGCAAGCTGGCAGCGGTAACCAGGCTGACAACTCTGCCGCTATCTCCAGCGCCAAAAGCGATGCGGCCACTGTATTCGGTCTGGTCGACGTGAATCAGAACAGCGTGCTGAACACCTACGTCAACAAAGGCACCCAGAACAACGCGTCTCTGGATAACTCCATCAACGGTAACTCCGGCAACGTGGGTTACAACGGTCAGGCCGGCCAAGGCAACCAGGGTAAAAACAACCTGGCGATCGTCACTGCCGACGGCAAAAACATCGCAGCTGCCGCCAATACCGAGCAAAACTCCCTCGGTAACAG
Organism: Pseudomonas sp. MD330_10; assembly: GCF_042610415.1. Taxonomy (NCBI): domain Bacteria; kingdom Pseudomonadati; phylum Pseudomonadota; class Gammaproteobacteria; order Pseudomonadales; family Pseudomonadaceae; genus Pseudomonas; species Pseudomonas sp. MD330_10. Next base: position 135,948 of record NZ_JBHGZU010000009.1, on the reverse strand, counting down.
CTACCTCAACGCTGCGGCCACCAGCCACGGTTATGGCTATGGCGGCAAGCCTCAGTATGTGTCCAACAACGCCAGCCTGGACAACTCGGTTAACCGCAACTCCGGCAACATGGGCGTGAACCTGCAATCCGGCTCCGGCAACCAGGGCAGCAACAGCCTGGCAATCGGTCAAGGTTGCACCGTCTGCGCCAGCGGCGTGCGCTTCTGATCCAACGGGGCCTTGGCAACAAGGCCCTTTCCTATTCCAGTGTCCATCCGGACTTCGATCATGCGCCTCGCGACCCTCACCCTGCTGATGCTCCTCACCGGCCCGACCTGGGCAGGCACCATGGCGATCTCCGCCATGCCTGGCGGTGCAGTGATCTACAAGAAGGTCGAGAGTATCCGCGAGCGCCGGTTCGCCAACCTGGTGGAACAGAAAACCGATTTCAGCTGCGGCGCGGCCGCCCTCGCCACCATCCTGCGTCAGGGCTATTGGCTGGACGTCGACGAAGACCATGTGATCAAAGGCATGCTGATCAACGCCGATCAGGACCTGGTGCGCACCCAGGGCTTTTCCATGCTGGACATGAAGCGCTACCTGGAAAGCATCGGCATGCGGGCGCGGGGCTACAAGATCTCGCCGGAATCCCTGCTGACCGTGAAGATCCCGGTTGTGGTGCTGCTGGAAATCCGTGGTTACAAGCACTTCGTGGTGATGCAGCGTGCCGACAAAGACTGGGTCTACATCGGCGACCCGGTGCTGGGCCATAAGCGCTACACCCGCGACGACTTCGTCAAAGGCTGGAATGGCATCGTATTCGCCGTACTGGGTGAAGGTTACGACAAGACCAACGCCTTGCTCGCGCCCCCTACCCCCCTGACCGCCAAGAACCAGTTGAATGAGTTCAGGCCCGTGGGCGACGCCGAATTGATGGATTTCGGTTTTATCCAGAGCGACTTCTTTTAATAAGAAGCGCCATAAGGGACCAGGATGCTCCAGGAGCAGAAGATGAACACTTCCCGTTGGCTGACAGTTGTGTGGCTGGCAGCCGCAATGCCCGCTTATGCGTCATCGGGTTTCAAACCGATCGAATTGAAAGACTCGGAAATGGCCGACCTGCGCGGTCGTTATGTAATGCCGGGGCGCATCATCAGCTTCGGTATCGTGATGAGCAGCACCTGGACCAATGCCATGGGCGACAGCATCACCGGCAAGGCCAGCATGCAGGTCGATAAAACCACGATCACCCCGCAATTTTATGTGCAGACCACCGGCTCGGCGGGCAGCGGCACCGGCCAGAGCACCGGTACCGGCAATGTCGTCGGCGGCGCCGGTCTGGGCAGCGGCCAGGGTGTGACGCAAAGCGTGCGCGCAGCCGGCGATGGCAACACCGCGAACAACAATGTCGGGATCACCGTGAGTCAGGACGGCCTGGCGCCGGCCAATCTCGCGCAATCGGGGCAAGTGCTGGTGGCAGGCGGCACCGTGACCGGTGACAGCGCGGCCGGCAAAGTGAGCGTGTCGGCCAATAACGGTGGACTGCAAATGGCGATCCAGGCCAACCATAACCAAGGCAACAGCCTGCAGCAGATTGGCGGTGGCACGGTGCTGCAAGGCACTGTCTTGACCGGCAATACCAACTTCGTCAACAACATCACTCAACTTAACGTCGTGATGGGCAATAACGGGCTGAACAACCCGGCGTTGAATTGCAACCTGGACCAACTCAAAGGCCTACGTACGCTCGGTTATTGAACTACGCTGACCCTCGACACTTACGCATTAAAAAAGGACGGCTTATTTCATGCATCGATCGTTATCGCTTCGTGCGGTGGTCTGTTTAAGTACGCTCTTGCCCGCATCCGTGTTGTATGCCGCGCCAGATGCCGATATCGAAACACTCAAGCAAGAACTCCTGGAACTCAAGCAACGTTACGAAGTGCAGCAAAAGGCCCTGGCGGTGCTGGAACAGCGAGTGCGTCAGGTCGAAGACCAACCGGCGACGCCGGCGCCCAAACGCCTGGCCAAATCCCCCGCCGACTTCCAGAAAGGCGGCACCACCGTGGCCGGCACTGGCGCCGCTGCGGCCTCCGGTGGCGCGGGCGGCGGCAGTTCCTATGGGCAGTCCCTCAAGGACGACTCGGCGCCTGCGCAAAGTGTCAGCAACCTTTATAACGAAGCTAGTGGCTTCTTCGGCAATGGCAAGTTCAGCTTCGAAACCGGCGTGACCTACGCTCGCTACGACGCGCGCCAACTGACCCTCAATGGGTTCCTGGCCCTGGACTCGATTTTCCTCGGCAATATCAACCTCGACCGCATCAAGTCGGACAACTGGACCCTGGACCTGACCGGCCGCTACAACCTCGACAACCGCTGGCAGTTCGACGTTAACGTGCCGGTGGTGTACCGCGAATCGACGTACCAATCGGCCGGTGCAGGCAACAACGGCACGGCAACATCGGAAGCATCGGTGACCCGCGACCCGACCATCGGCGACGTCAACTTCGGTGTGGCCTACAAGTTCCTCGACGAGACCCCCACCCTGCCGGATGCGGTGGTGTCGGTACGGGTCAAGGCGCCGACGGGCAAGGAACCGTTCGGCATCAAGCTCATCAACCAACCCGGCAACGACAACTTGTTCGTACCTGAAAGCCTGCCCACCGGCAACGGGGTCTGGTCGATCACGCCGGGCATCTCCCTGGTCAAGACCTTCGATCCGGCCGTGCTGTTTGGCTCGTTGTCCTACACCCACAACTTCGAAGATTCGTTCGACGACATCAGCAGCGACGTCAACCAGAAGGTCGGCGGCAAGGTCAGCCTGGGTGACAGCTTCCAGGTCGGCATGGGCGTAGCGTTCGCGCTGAATGAGAAAATGAGCATGTCGTTTTCGGTGTCTGACCTGGTCCAGCGTAAAAGTCGCCTCAAACCCAATGGCGGGGACTGGCAATCGGTGGTCTCCAGCGATGCCAACGCCGGCTACTTCAACGTGGGCATGACCATTGCCGCCTCGGATAACCTGACGATCGTGCCGAACCTGGCGATCGGTATGACCGACGATGCGCCGGACTTCACCTTCAGCCTGAAATTCCCGTACTACTTCTAACCAGACGCACAAGGAAAAGCCCCGCAACGATAAGGGTCGTTGCGGGGCTTTTCGGTTTACCCGCCCTAGCGGATCTGGTGTTTGTGCAGCAACCGATAGAACGTAGGCCGGGACACGCCGAGCACACGGGCAGCGACACTCAAGTTGTCGCTATGACGGTTGAGCACATCGCACAGCGCCTGACGTTCGGCGCGGTGCTTGTAGTCTTCGAGTGTAGCCAAGGGTGGCGCGATTGCCTGCTCGCTCTGCAATCCCAGATCAACGGCTTCGATCTGCCGCCCTTCGGCGAGCACCAGGCCACGGCGCACCCGGTTGGCCAACTCACGCACATTGCCGGGCCACGGATGCTGCGCCATAGCCGCCAGGGCATCTTCGCTGAAACTGCGCGGGCGGCGTCCGGTTTCCTGGCTGTAGAAACGCGCAAAGTGGTTGGCCAGCATCGCCACGTCACCATGGCGCTCGCGCAACGGCGCGGTGACCACCTGCAGCACATTGAGGCGGTAGTACAAATCCTCGCGGAAGGCGCCCTTGGCCACCGCCGCTTCAAGATTGACGTGGGTCGCCGCCAGCACACGTACATCCACCGGGATCGGCTGGCTGCCGCCGACGCGCTCGATGTGCTTCTCCTGCAAAAACCGCAGCAGGTTGGCCTGCAGCTCCATCGGCAGGTCGCCGATTTCATCGAGAAACAGCGTGCCGCCGTTTGCCGCTTCGATACGCCCGATCTTGCGCTGGTGCGCGCCGGTAAACGCACCTTTCTCATGGCCGAACAGTTCGGACTGGATCAGGTGTTCAGGGATGGCACCGCAGTTGATCGCCACGAAAGGCTTGGCATGGCGCTGGGACTGACGATGCAGGGTTTTGGCCACTAGCTCCTTGCCAGTGCCGCTGTCACCGCGAATCAAGACGGGGGACTCCGTGGGCGCCAGCTTGGATAAGAGTTTGCGCAGTTCACGAATGGGCCGGCTATCGCCCAGCAGTTCATGCCCCTCATCCACCGGTGTGTGGCCTTTACCGCGCAAGCGCGCCATGCCGAATGCGCGTCCCAGAGTGACCTGCACCCGCGAGACGTCGAACGGCAACGTATGGAAGTCGAAAAACCACTCGCAAACGAAGTCGCCGACATTCTGCAAGCGCAGTACATCCTGGCTGAGCACGGCAATCCATTCAGTGCCGCTGCGGCCGATCAGCTCCTTGACCGCTTCGGGCCTCTTCAGGTGTTCGGGCTGCAAGCGCAGCAGGCCGACATCGCAGGAGCGATCCCCCACGTCCTCCAGCGCACAGCTGTCCACTTCCCACCCCGCCGTACGCAGCCCGGGCAACAGTCCATGGCAGTCATCGCACGGATCGACCACAAGCAAACGGCGTTGGACGAGAGGCACACCCATGACTGATCCTTGGCGTCAAAAATCGTTAAAGTTATTTAGAAACAACCAGTTGTAACGACTGGTGCTAACCCTAGCAAGATATTGACGCGCGCCTTGTACCGTTTCGCTATAAGTCGGGGCAAAAAGCCATCTTCTTGCTTCAGCGATTAAAAAGTTGCCGACTGGGGAAACTTTCAATCAGCTTTCAAAACAGGCGCTTACATGACCTCAATCACGGAAAGTTGAAATTTGTTGCTCTAACATGTGACCCGCACCCCGCCATCGCGCATCAGTACAAGTAACCCGCCGCCTGGCTCGCCCAACCGACGGCACTCATTTGATTGGGCATTTAGAGAGAGACCCCAATGAACGCCCCGCTCCGCATCAACGAAGCTCTTTTGATCGCAGACCGTGCCTTCCAGCCCTTTCAGTGCGTGGCCTGGCACGATGGCAATGGCGCCCTCAGCCTCAGCGTCGTCGACCGCACCAACAACCGCATCGGCCGCAAGCAACTCTCGTCGAGTGCCTACACCGATCCCGCGCAATTGGAAAACCTGCTGTTGCAGGCGCGTGCCGAACTGGATAAAAGCGGCTATCAGTTGCAATCCTGGGCAATGCCTAAGTAAATAAATCGACGGCACAACTTTCGATCCATACAAAGCGTGATCGTAAGTTGTGCCGTTGAACTAGCGTATTGAGTGTGACGGCAGAATAAACCGCTCGAAAGCTTCTGCGGCACCGTCGTCAATATTAGTGCCCGTCACTACATTGGCGCGACGTTTGACGGTTTCTTCCGCCTGGCCCATGGCAATCGCCAGCCCGGCCACCTCAAACATCGCCGGGTCATTGCCGCCATCACCGATGGCCGCAGTGTGCTCAAGCGCCACGCCCAGATGCTCGGCCAACGTTTTTAACGCCTCGCCTTTATTGGCCAGCATGGCCGTCACATCCAGATAAACCGGCTGCGACCGCGAAACCTGCGCCAGCCCCTCGACCTTGGGGTGCAAACGCGCCTCCAGTTCAACCAGCAGTTGCGTGTTAAGGCTGGCAGCGACAATCTTGTCGACCCGATCCAGATAGGGCTCAAAACTCTCCACCACCTGCGGCCCATAACCCAGCCCAGCGGTTTCCCGCGGTTCCATCGGGCCGGGCGAACCACGGCGCAGCCAATCGCCATCGGCAAACATCCAGACTTCCACCTCCGACTCGGCCGAAAACAGCGCCAAGGCGATCAGCGCGGCTTCAGCAGGCAGGTGATGAGCCATCAAAACCCTGCCGTCCGGATGGATCAACGTACCGCCATTGAAGCCCGCCACCGGAACATCGATACCGAACGTTTCAATCAGGTGCAACATGGCCTTGGGCGGTCGCCCGCTGGCCAGGCTGAACAGCACACCGGCGTCACGCAAGGCACGAACCGCATCGGCCGTGCGTTGGCTGAGGCTGTGGTCGGGATGCAGCAACGTGCCATCCACGTCGCTGAGGATAAAACGGATGGGTTGGATCGCGGCATCACTCATCCGAGTGTGTGCCAGGTACGACCATCCCGGGCCAGCAGCGTGTCAGCCGCCGCCGGACCATCTTCACCTGCCTTGTAAGTCTGTATGCCATCATCTTCCTTCCACGCATCGAGGAATGGCTGCACCGCGCGCCAGCCGTTCTCAATGTTGTCGGCGCGCTGAAACAAGGTCTGGTCGCCGGTCATGCAGTCGTAGATCAGGGTTTCGTACCCCGTCGACGGTTGCATCTGGAAAAAGTCCTTGTAGGCGAAACCCAATTGGATATTGGCCATATCCAGGGTCGGCCCAGGCTTTTTCGCCAACAGGTCGAACCACATGCCTTCATTCGGCTGGATCTGGATTTTCAGGTAGGTAGGCTTGAGTTCATCCACGTCGGTATCGCGGAACTGCGCATAGGGGGCCGGCTTGAAGCAGATCACGATTTCGGTATCGCGCACACTCATGCGCTTGCCGGTGCGCAGGTAGAACGGCACGCCGACCCAGCGCCAGTTGTCGATCATCACCTTGAGCGCCACGAAGGTCTCGGTGCTGCTGTCCGGCGCGACGTTGGCCTCTTCGCGGTAACCCGGCAATACCTTGCCGCCGATCTCGCCAGCGGTGTACTGGCCACGTACCGAGTTGGCCCGTGCATCTTCCAGGGACCAGGGGCGCACCGCGCCAATCACCTTGGCCTTTTCCCCGCGCACCGCGTCGGCGCCGAACGCCGCTGGCGGCTCCATGGCGACCATGGCCAACAGCTGGAACAGGTGGTTGGGCACCATATCCCGCAACGTGCCAGTTTTTTCGAAGAAGTTACCCCGCGTCTCCACGCCGACGGTTTCGGCGGCGGTGATTTGCACGTGATCGATGTAGTGATTGTTCCAGAACGCTTCGAACAGCACGTTGGAGAAACGGCTGATCAGGATGTTCTGTACCGTTTCTTTGCCCAGGTAATGGTCGATGCGGTAGATCTGCTTCTCGCTCATCACCTTGAGCAGGCACGCGTTCAACGCTTCGGCGGTGGCCAGATCGGAACCGAACGGTTTTTCGATGACCACGCGACGGAAACCGTGGTCAGTTTCCGTCAACAAGCCGGCGCTGCCCAACCGCTGCACCACCTCGCTGAAAAAACGCGGCGCGGTGGCCAAATAGAACACCGCATTGCCGGTGCCGCTCTCGGCGATTTTCTTGCCGATGTCGGTGTAGGTGCTGTCGTCGAGGAAGTCGCCCTCGACGTAGCTGATGCCTTTGGCCAACTGAGCCCACAACTGCGGGTCCAGCGCGTTCTCGGCATTGCCTTTGACCTTGCTCGCGGCTTCGGTGCGAATGAAATCTTCGAGTTTCTTGGCGAAGTCGGCATCGCTGATAGCGTTGTGATCCACCCCGACGATGCGCAAGCCGTCGCCCAGCAACCCGTCGCGACTGAGGTTGTACAGCGCCGGCATCAGCAGGCGCTTGACCAAGTCGCCATGGGCGCCAAACAGGAACAAAGTGGTAGGTGGAGCGGGTTCGGCCTTCAGTTTTTTGCCGTTAGCCGTCATTTTTTGGAAGTCTCCACGTGACCACCGAAGCCGAAGCGCATCGCCGACAGCATCTTGTCACCGTAAGTGCTCTGCTGGCGCGAGCGGAAACGGGCGAACAACGAGGTGGACAGCACCGGCACCGGCACGGCTTGTTCCATGGCCGCTTCGATAGTCCAGCGGCCTTCGCCACTGTCGGCCACGGAGCCGGAATAGCCGTCGAGTTTCGGGTCGGTGGCCAGGGCATCGGCGGTCAAGTCCAGCAACCACGACGACACCACGCTGCCACGGCGCCACACTTCGGCGATATCGGCCACATTCAGGTCGAAACGCTGATCTTCGGGCAAGTTCTCCGAGTTCTTGGTTTTGAGAATGTCGAAACCCTCGGCGAACGCCTGCATCATGCCGTATTCGATGCCGTTATGGATCATCTTGACGAAGTGCCCGGAACCGGCCGGCCCAGCGTGGATATAACCGTGTTCGGCGCGCGGGTCGGCGGCGGCGGAACGGTCCTTGGTGCGCGGAATGGTGCCCAGGCCTGGCGCCAGGCTGGCGAAAATCGGGTCCAGACGCTGCACGGTTTCGGTATCGCCGCCAATCATCATGCAATAGCCGCGTTCCAGGCCCCAGACACCGCCGGAAGTGCCGACGTCGACATAGTGCAGACCTTTTTCCGCCAGGGCCTTGGCGCGGCGTACGTCATCCTTGTAGTTGGTGTTGCCGCCATCGATGATCACGTCGCCGCTGTCCAGCAGTTCACTGAGTTCTTGAATGGTGTTCTCGGTGGGGTCGCCCGCCGGCAACATGACCCACACGGCGCGAGGCTGCTGCAGCCCGGCGACCAGGGCTTTGAGATCGGCAACGCCAGTGGCGCCCTCTTCGCTCAAGCCTTTGACAAATGCTTCGTTACGGTCGTAAACAACGGTGGTATGCCCATTGAGCATCAGGCGCCGTGCAATATTCCCGCCCATGCGGCCTAGTCCGATAATCCCCAGTTGCATGTGCTGATGCTCCTAACTACTAAAAAATGTGTGACATAGTTTATAGCGCAATGAGGCTAATGAGGGTTAGTCCAGAGCGGATCCGTGTAGTTTCATGCCAAAAAAGATGCCATCGTTTCACCATCATCGCGGCAAAAGTCACACGACCACCAAAAATAAAAAAGTTCCATTGCTGTGAAAAAGAATTCAGAATTGCTTCCGACTGATGCCGAGAACCTCGACTCAAGCGTTCTGGCACACCGCGACACACCGGCTATTTGCGAGGCAAGCAATGAGCACAGCACAGATGACCCGCCCTCCCCAGACTCTCTACGTCAATATCCGTCGCGATGAGTTGCGTCAGTTGAAAGACGAGCGCGAACAATTGCAGCAGGAAGTCATGCGCCTGCGCTCGTACATCATCCAGGCTCAACTGGATCAGCCGGCCGGCGCGCAACCTGCACTCTGCTGAGCCCTGTCACCGCTTTGTAAGATAACCCCTACAAAAATCTCACAAAGTTTTCACACGCCCATCCCGATACTCCCGCCCCCAAAGGCCGCCCCTTAAAACCAGGGTGGCCGGTGTTGCGTGCAGCCCTGCGCGTCAACTGGAAAACTCTTGGGTTGGAGCGCCGGATGGCAATGTTCAAACGCAGCACTAAGTCTGCGAAAGGCTTTGATTGGGCTGGCCTTGGCTGGCTGTTCCTGTTTTTCTGGTATTTCTCGGGTATTACCCAACTGCTGATCCAACTAAGCGGCACCTCGGGTTTCAGCGGGTTTCGCCAAGCCTTTTTCATGAGCGCCCTGTGGCTCGCGCCGATGCTGGTCTTTCCACGCCAGACCCGTGTACTCGCCGCCGTGATCGGCGTGGTGCTGTGGGTCTGTTCCATGGCCAGCCTGGGATATTTCTTCGTTTATCAGCAGGAATTTTCCCAGAGCGTCATCTTTATCATGTTCGAGTCGAACATCTCCGAAGCCGGTGAATACCTCACCCAGTACTTCGCCTGGTGGATCGTACTGGCGTTCATTGCCCACACTGCCTTAGCCATCTTCCTATGGACCCGCGTGCGCCCGGTCTACCTGCCGCGCGGCCAGGCGTTACTGGCGGCAACCGCGATCCTGGTGGCCATTGTCGGCTACCCGCTGGTCAAGCAGATTGCCCGTAGCGAGACCTTGGCCGACGGCATCGACCGCTTCGAAACCCGCATCGAGCCGGCCGTACCTTGGCAGATGATCGTGGCCTACCGCCGTTACACCGAACAACTGGACAACATGCAGGGCATGCTGCACAGCGCCAGCCAGATCCCGCCGCTGACCAACCTCAAGGACGCCGCCGCCGGCCAGCCGTCGACACTGGTGCTCGTCATCGGCGAATCGACCAACCGCCAGCGCATGAGCCTGTACGGCTATCCACGCGCAACCACACCAGAGCTGGACAAGCTGCGCGACCAATTGGCCGTGTTCGACAATGTCATCACCCCACGCCCCTACACCATCGAGGCGTTGCAGCAGGTCCTGACCTTCGCCGACGAAGAAAACCCCGACCTGTACCTCAAGACGCCATCCATCGTCAGCATGATGAAACAGGCCGGCTACAAGACTTACTGGATCACCAACCAGCAGACCATGACCAAGCGCAACACCATGCTCACGACCTTTTCCGAACAGGCCGACGAGCAGGTGTACCTGAACAACAACCGCAACCAGAACGCCCGTCAGTACGACGGCGATGTATTGGCACCGTTTTCCAAGGCCCTGGCCGATCCGGCCGAGCGCAAGTTCATCGTGGTGCACCTGCTGGGCACGCACATGAGCTACCAGTACCGTTACCCGCCCAGCTTCGACAAGTTCACCGACCGTGAAGGTGTGCCTGCGAGCATCAGCGACGATCAGTTGCCGACCTACAACAGCTACGACAATGCGGTGCTGTACAACGACTTCGTGGTGTCGAGCCTGATCAAGGACTACGCCAAGACCGACCCCAACGGCTTCCTGCTGTACCTGTCGGACCATGGCGAAGACGTATTCGACTCCGCCGGCCACAGCACTTTGGGCCGCAATGAAGGCAAGCCGACGGCGCCGATGTACACCATTCCGTTCATGGCCTACGCCTCGCCGAAATGGCGCGAAAGCCACAGCTGGAATTTTGCCGGTGACCTGCAGCGGCCCTACAGCAGCTCACAGTTGATTCACACCTGGGCCGATCTGGCCGGGTTGAGCTCCACTGAGCTGGACCGCAGCAAAAGCCTGGTGAGTGACAGCTTCAAACCGCGCCCGCTGCTGATCGGCGACCCCTATCAGCGCCAGCAAAAGCCGCTGATCGACTTCAGCCTGATCAAGCCGAAGAAAGCCGCCACCACCGAAGTGGTGCTACAGGAAACACCGGCCTTGTAACAGAAAGATAACAATCATTCTCGTTTAAGCCTAAAGTTGCCCTGCTCCTTTCGTCTTTGAGCCATGGCCTTTTCATACCGAAAAGGCCGCAAAGACGACAAGGAGTCTTCCGCGATGATCGCGCCCTTCACCCGTTCCATGTCCTTTTCGCTCAGCGTGTTTGGCCTGTTGCTGAGTCCTGACTTGCTGGCTGAAACCGATAGCGACCCAACACCGCTGGAGTTGCAAGCCACCAGCATCACCGCGGATGGCCTCGGCGCCACCACCGAGCACACCGGGTCCTACACCACCGGTTCGATGAACACCGCCACGCGCCTGAACCTGTCCGTCAAGGACACTCCGCAGTCGATCTCGGTAATCACCCGCCAGCAGATGGACGACTTCAACCTCAATACCTTGACCGACGTGCTGCGCCAGACCACCGGCATCAACGTGCAGCACAACGACTCCGACCGCGTGGCCTATTCTTCCCGTGGCTATGGCATCAGCAATTTCCAGATCGACGGAATGCTCAATACGTTCGGCTATATGAAATCCGACGCCGACACCATCATCTACGACCGTATCGAAGTGGTACGCGGTGCAACGGGCTTGACCACCGGTGCGGGCGATCCTTCGGCCACCGTGAACATGGTGCGCAAGCGCCCAACCGCCCAATGGCAGGCAAAAACCGGTCTCAGCGGTGCCAGCCATGACAATTACTACAGCTACCTGGACGTCGGCGGTCCGCTGGCGTACGACGGTCGCCTACGCGGGCGCACGGTGCTGGCTTACCGCGACAGCCAGTCGTTCCGAGATAACTATGCGCTGCAGCGCTCGGTCGGCTACGGCATTCTTGAAGGTGACCTGTCAGACGATACCGTGCTGGCCGTGGGGTTCGATTACCAGGACAAGCAGGTTCAAGGCACCTCCTGGGGCACCGTACCATACTGGAACAGCCGGGGCGAAAAGGCCAGGCTGCCGCGCTCGACCAATATGGCGGCGCACTGGAGCTCCTGGCCGCTGACCGACAAAACCACTTTCGCGACCCTGGATCATCGCCTGGCAGGCGACTGGCACCTGAAAGCCGCCTATACCCATCGGCAAAGCGACACGGACGGCAAGGTGTACTACGGCGGCGCGGGCTTCCCCAACGACGACCGCAGCGGCATGAGCGCCTGGGCCAGCCATATGCGCGGCACTTCGAGAATGGAAGCCGTTGACCTGAATCTGGCCGGCAGTTATGCGCTGCTGGGGCGCGAACATGCACTGATGATGGGCTACGGCGAAGCGGCCCAACGCGACGTGTCGCCGTTTATGCGCAGCCGCCTGGATGACAGCTACTACACCATTGAAGACTGGAAATACATGGGCGGCATCCCCAAGTTCACCGACACGGTCACCGACCTCAAGGGCGAACACAGCAGCAAAAAGCAAAAGGCCGGTTACCTGGCCACCCGCCTGAGCCTGACCGAGCGCCTGCACGCCGTACTGGGCAGTCGCTACGGCAGTTGGGAGTTGGAAAGCGCGGCCCCGAGCTACGATGCCAACAACCAACTGACCGCCAACGACAAGACCCGCCAGACCCACAACGATATGTGGACGCCCTACGCCGGGCTGCTCTATGACTTGACGCCGGAGTACACCGTCTACGCGAGCTACACCGATATCTTCAAACCGCAAAGCCTGCGGGATGCCAACAAGAAATACCTGGAGCCGGTGGTGGGCAGCAACTATGAAGTCGGCCTCAAGGGCAGCGTGCTCAATGAGCGCGTGAACCTGGCCGCCGCGTACTTCTGGAGTACCCAGGATAACGTCGCGGAACGCGACTACTCGGTGGCGCCGAACCCGGCCACCGGCGAGGAGTACTATAAGTCCGGCGGCAAAGGCAACAAGGTCAACGGCTTCGAGCTGGAGGTTGCCGGCGAGATCATGCCGGACTGGAACCTCACGGCGGGTTACACCTACACCCACTCGGTGAACGGCGCGGGCACACGCAACAACACCGGCCAGCCCCTGAACCTGCTGAAGGTGTCCAGCGCCTATCGCCTGCCAGGCGCATGGCGCAAGCTTACCGTGGGCGGCGCGGTGAATTGGCAGAGCGAGATTTACGATTTCGGTAATCGGCCCACGGGGGAACGGAATGCCGACGGCGAGCTGATCACTACCCGCGACAAGATCACGCAGCAGGCTTACACCGTGGTCAACCTGATGTCGCGCTACCAAGTCGACGAGCATCTATCGGCATCGTTGAACATCAACAATCTATTCGATCAGAAGTACTACGAACGCGTCGGTTTCTATAACGGCGTGTACTGGGGCGACCCCCGCGCGGTTACCTTGGCCCTAGACTGGAAGCTTTAATCTCGACACCTGAAGTTAATAAAAAAAGTTAACTTCGGGTGTGCCTCAGGTTAATTCCCACTTAATGACACGCCCCCATAGTTGCCCCATCCATTCGATCAGGGAGCGAGCGAATACCGATCACACTTAATGGGAACACCACCATGAAACTTTCCACCCTAATCCTCGCCAGCCTGATGACGTTGACCTCCGCCGCAGCCTTTGCCGAGGGCGGTTCAGAGCGCTCGAAGGAGTTCTACAACAACTTCGCCTTTATTCAGGAGCAGACTCACGGCCCTCTGCAACAGCAAACCGCAGCTGCTGACGGTAGAGACTTGAAGAACACGCCTGTCGAACAATCTGGCATTGAACAGCAACCCAAGGGTTAATTTAATCGGGTGTTAATCCGCAGCTCCCTTTGTCATTTCGCTCCTTTGGCAATGGTTAACTTGGCGCCATTCAATGGCGCCTTTTTTATTACAGCGGTTTATTCCAAAAAAGCATGCGGCCATGGGCCGGATCAAACACCGCATCATCAAAGCCGAACTTGCGATAAGCCGCCTGCGCCACGGCATTGCCTTCAAGTACTTCCAGGGTGATCTTGCAGCAGCCACGCTGGCGGGCGATTTCCTCGACCTTCTGCAGCATTTTCTGACTCAACCCCAACCCGCGAAAACGCTCCATCACCGCCACATCATGCACATTGACCAACGGTCGACAGGCAAACGTGGAGAACCCTTCAAAACAGTTGATCAACCCTGCGGGCTCGCCGCCGACAAATGCCAGCACGCTGAATGCATGGGGCCGCTTGGCCAGTTCCGCCGGCAGTTGCTCCAGCAAGTCAGCGGGCAGGCCATGGCCGCCACCCATGGGGTCTTCAGCGTAATGGTTGAGTAACGTGGCGATCGCCTCGGCATGCACGGGATTGGTGTAGCTGGCTTGCAGCACCAGGATGTCAGGGGTGTCCATTTCCGTCCTCGATAGCAACAACAAGGGAATCAGCTCCCTTTGAGAGGCACGATTGTACGCACGGCATCAGCCGCAGATGAAGGAGATTAACTACAAATCCCCGCATGAAAGCGCGAAGGTTTTACCCATCAAAAGCGTCTGCCGGACGGTTTCGGGGGCTTTTCCTACGGGGTCGCGCCGAAACGCTGTAGCTGCATTTCCCGCAAGCGGCTCAAGGTTCGACGGAACGGAAATTCCAGGTAGCCCTCGGTGTAAAGGCGCTCCAACGGGACGCGGGCTTCGATGAACAGCGGCACCTTGCGGTCGTAGCATTCATCCACCAGGGCGATAAAACGCCGCACGCTGTCATCGTGCACCGACAACGCCGGCAGTTCGCGATCACCGGCCAGCACGCGCTGGGCACCATCTTCGGTGCCACGGGCAATCCGGCCAGGCCGCTTGCGGGCGCTCAACTCAGGGACTTCGCCGAGCAGGATGGCGCTGTAGCGATCGCACAGCAGCATAAAGTCCATCGCCGCCAAGGGTTGTTCACACAGATCGGCGTAACGGCACCACAGCACAAGGTCGCTGGCGCGCACCGCGAGGATGCGGCGATGCCCGACGTCAATCGGCCCACTGACCACCGGCTGCCCTTCGGCCAGACGCCCAAATACCTCGGCCAACGCCTCCGGCTGGTTGACCCAGTAACGCTGCAGGCCGACGCCAGGGTGCAGACGGTGATCCTCTTCACCGTCCACCGCCACCACCTGCATATGCCGCTTGAGTGCGGCGATGCCCGGCAGGAAGCGCTCGCGGTTGAAACCCTCGGCATACAACTGATCGGGCGGCTGGTTGGAGGTGCAGACCATCACCACACCCGCCTCGAACATGACCTGGAACAAACGGCCCAGGATGATCGCATCGCCGATATCGTTGACGAACAATTCATCGAAGCACAGCACTCGCACCTCACGACTCAGCTCATGCGCCAGAGCCTGCAATGGGTCGGGTGTGCCACTCAATTGGAACAGACGCTGATGCACCCAGCCCATAAAGTGATGAAAATGCTGGCGCCGCGCGGGGACACCCAGGCTTTGATAGAACTGGTCCATCAGCCAGGTTTTGCCGCGCCCCACCGGGCCCCATAAGTAAACCCCGTTGATCGGCGCGCAGCCCTGATGCAGGGCCTGATGGCAGGCTTGCAGGGCCTCGACCGCGCGGCGCTGGGCGGCGTCGGTCACAAAGCCCTGCTGGGTGATGGCGTGTTGGTAGGCCGCTAGAGGCGAGTCGAAAGTCATGCCCGCCAGTATGACCTACACGGAAATATCCAGGCGTGAAATCTTTCCCTGCTCATTCAAGCGAAAGGTGTAGCGCAACTCCAGCGGGCTGCCCGGAAAATTACCGGTTACCACGTTGCTGACCAGCACCTTACCCGTGCGATGCTGCACCTTAAGCACTTCGACCCGCGGCTGGTAGCGCTGGGCCGTGTCCTCCATCCAGCGCGCAATGGCGGCGGTGCCGACCTGATGCTGGCCTTCATCGAACACGTTGGCGTCTTCGGCAAAACATTGGGCCACCACCGAGATGTCGCGGCTATTGGTCGCTTCGATATAGGTGGCGATGGCCGGGGCCAGTTCGTTAAGGGGCATGGCACAACTCCTGTCGGTTGATTTTGTAAGGCCATGCTAAGCCAGCGTTGTGTCAGTTTTTGTCAGGAGTGAAACGGCCGCTGTCATCCTGTTCCATCAGCTTGCGCCAGGCCCGCAACCAGTCACTGCGGCGGCCCGGATAGCGTTCTCCACGGGCCTCGGCGCTGGCCACGCGGTCGGTGCGAAAAGTGCGATAGGCGCCGCGTAACTCGCACCAGGCGACGACCACCCGCACCTCATTCAGAAAGCCCAGGGCCAGCGGCCAGATCAGGCGCTGGCTTTGGGTTTGACTGGCGTCCGCGTAATCGATGTGCAGCTTGCTCTGCTGGCTGATCGCCTCGCGAAACACATTGAGCGGCACGCGGTTTTCCGGATAGCCGAACCCCGGCGGACCCGGCAACAGGGTCGGGTTGCGCAAGGCTTCTTGAGCGGCAGGGTCCAGCACATCGGCGATTTTCGCCAAGGCGTTGGCGGCGGCACGACTGAGCACGTCATCGCCACGCTGATCCACATAGCGCAAACCCAGCACGATCGCCTCGGTTTCCTCGGCGTTGAGCATCAAGGGCGGCAAGAACAGGCCGCTGCGCAACACGTACCCTACCCCGGCCTCGCCGAAAATCGGCGCGCCCAGCGCGGTCAACTCAGCGATGTCGCGGTACAGCGTGCGCTCGGACACCTCCAGCTGCGCCGCCAGCGCGGCCGCCGTGACCGGGCGCTTGCGCCCACGCAGGGCCTGCAGCAAGGTCAGTAAACGAGTGGTGCGGGACACGTTGATGGCTCAGGGGGAAAAGATGCCGCAGTTTAGCACCTGCTACTGACAGAACTTGTCAGTAGCAAATGCCTGCGGTTTGCTGAGGTGTTGCGGTGTTTTGATAGGGCTGCTTCGCAGCCCGGCGCGGGGCAAGCCCGCTCACCACAAAAAAAGCCCGCTCATCTCAGTAAGGGGTGAGCGAACGGGGATGACAACGCACCGGTCCCTTACGCCAGGCTCTTGCTGACCACTTCGTACACATCGCTGGACAACTCGCCGGACGCGAGGATGCGCTCCAGCTCGGCCTTCATCAGCGCCTGGCGCGCGCTGTCGTACTTGCGCCAGCGGGTCAGCGGTGCCAATTGGCGCGACGCGATTTGAGGGTTGAGGACGTTCAACTGGATCACCAGGTCCGCCAGGAAGCGGTAACCGGAACCGTCCGCGGCGTGGAAGTTGATCAGGTTCTGCCCGGCAAAGGCGCCGATCAGCGCACGCACCTTGTTCGGGTTCTTGATCGTGAACGCCGGGTGCTCCATCAACGCCTTGACCCGCGCCAGCCCGCCCGGCAGTGTGCTGCCCGCCTGCACGCTGAACCACTGGTCCATGACCAGCGGGTTGTCCTTGAAGTTCTCGGCGAACACCGCCAGCGCCTGGGCTTTTTCCGCCTCGAACGGCGAGTTGACCAGCACCGCCAACGCCGTCAGCCGCTCAGTCATGTTGTCGCAGGCGTCGAACTGTTCCAGGGTCGCCGCCAGCACTTCGGACTTGGCGCTGAGCATCAGGTAGGACAGCGCAATGTTCTGCAAGGCACGTCGCGCAAAGTGTTCGGCCGAGGCCACATAAGGGGTCTGGCGCGACAATTCGCGGTTGGCCTGATAACGCAGCCACAGGGTGTCGAACAAGTGGTCGGCCAGCTGCTTGCGCGCAAATTCGCGGGCGGCATGGATGGCGTCCACGTCCGCCACGTCGCTGATCTCGGTGAGATAGGCTTCGCTCGGCAACGAGAGCATTTCCGCGACCATGGCCTGGTCGAGGGTTTCGTCCGTCAGCACCGTGCGCAGCGCGTCAATCAGACGCTGATCCAACTGCAGCGGCTGACCTGCCTGATGCTGGCCGATCAGCTCCTGCAACACCTGCACCGACAGTTGCTGTCCGGCATCCCAACGGTTGAAGCCGTCGCTGTCGTGCTGCATCAGGAACATCAGTTGATCACGGCTGTAGGGGAAGCTCAGCTTCACCGGCGCCGAGAAGCCGCGCAGCAGCGACGGCAATGGCTGCTCTGGGATATCGACGAAGGTAAAGGTCTGTTCGGCTTGCGTCACCGACAGCACGCGGGAGGTGCCAGCGGCTGCGGCCTCGCCTGCCAGGCGCAGCGGCAGGTCGGCGCCCTTGCCGTCCAGCAAGCCCAGTGCCACCGGGATCACGAAGGGAAGTTTTTCCATCTTGTCCGGAGTCGGCGGGCAGCTCTGGCGGAACGTCAGGCTGTAGGTGTGGGCGGCAGCATCGTAGGACTCGCTCACCGCCAGGCGCGGCGTGCCGGCCTGGCTGTACCAGCGTTTGAACTGGCTGAGATTCACGTTGTTGGCGTCTTCCATGGCCTTGATGAAGTCATCGCAGGTCACGGCCTGGCCGTCGTGGCGTTCGAAGTACAGGTCGCTGCCCTTACGGAAGCCTTCGGCCCCGAGCAAGGTGTGGATCATGCCGACTACTTCCGAACCCTTTTCATACACGGTCAGGGTGTAGAAGTTGGAGATTTCGATAAAGCTGTCCGGGCGCACGGCGTGAGCCATGGGGCCGGCGTCTTCGGCGAACTGGTGAGTGCGCAGGTAGGCCACATCCTGGATGCGCTTGACCGTGGCCGAGTTCATATCGGCGGAGAAGCCCGAGTCACGGAACACCGTGAAACCTTCCTTGAGCGACAGCTGGAACCAGTCGCGGCAGGTCACGCGGTTGCCCGACCAGTTGTGGAAATACTCGTGGGCGACAATCGCTTCGACCCGCTGGTGCGCGGCGTCGGTGGCGGTCTCGGCGCGGGCCAGCACGGCGCTGGAGTTGAAGATATTGAGGCCCTTGTTCTCCATGGCGCCCATGTTGAAGTCATTGACCGCCACGATCATAAAGATGTCGAGGTCGTACTCGCGGCCGTAGGTTTCTTCGTCCCAGCGCATGGATTTTTTCAGGCTGGTCATGGCGTGCTGGCACTTGTCGATGTTTTCCGGCTCGACGTAGATGCGCAGCGCCACTTCACGCTGGGTCATGGTGGTGAAGCTGTCTTCGACGCACCACAGGTCGCCGGCCACCAGGGCGAACAGGTACGCAGGTTTCTTGAATGGGTCTTCCCAGGTCGCCCAGTGACGGCCGTCTTCACCGGGGCCGCTGGCGATCGGGTTGCCGTTGGAGAGCAGCACCGGGTAGCTGTGCTGTTCGGCGATCACCGTGGTGGTGAACCGGCTCATCACGTCCGGGCGGTCGAGGTAATAGGTGATCTTACGAAAGCCCTCGGCTTCGCATTGGGTGCAGAACATGCCGCCGGATTTGTACAGGCCTTCCAACGCGGTATTGGTTTCCGGGTGGATGCGCACGCTGGTGTCGAGCGTGAAGCTGTCGTGGGTCGGGTGCAGGGTCAGGTGGCTGTCGGTCAACTGGTAGTCAGCCTCGGTCAGTTCCTTGTCGCCCAGGTTGACGCTCAGCAGCTCCAGTTGCTGCCCATCCAACACCAGCGGCGGCAGGCCGGCGCCGCGCTCGGGATTGCGGCGCATCACCAACTGCGCGTGGACCAGGCTGTGGTCCTCGAACAACTCGAAGGTCAGGTGCGTCTCGTCGATCAGGTAGTCCGGCGCCTGATAGTCCTTGAGGTAGATCATCTTGGGTTGTTCGGTGCGCATGGTGGGCATCCTTCTACTGATGCACGGCGAGCTGGTAGGCCGTGTACTTGCGAATATTGATAACGCCTGTGTCGAAGATCAGGTATTGGCCTTTGATCCCCAGCAGCGTGCCTTCGGCAATTGGGTTCTTGTCCAGGTTGAAGCTGACAATCTTGGCCGGATACTGCTCGACCGGGTAGCGGATTTCAATCGGTTCGATGTCGGCAATGGTTTGGATGGCCTGTAGGCCAAAGCGTTCCTGCAACCCCTGCAAGCCCTCGGCACAGGCGGCGAATAGCTCGTCGCGCACCTGCTTGAGGTTCACGCTGACCGCGTCGCCCTTGAGCAATGCCCGCCAATTGGTCTTATCGGCCACCTGGCTGCGAAACAAGTCTTCGACAAACCCGGACTGCTGGCGCGTAGCCACGCGCATGATCGGTAACGCTTGGCTGGCGCCCTGATCCAGCCAACGCGTCGGCAGCTGGGTGGCGCGGGTGATGCCGACCTTGATCCCGGAGGAATTGGCCAGGTACACCACGTGGTCGGTCATGCAGAACTGCTCGCCCCAGCTCGGATCGCGGCAAGTGCCGGCGTCGTAATGGCAGCGCTCGGGGCTCATGATGCAAAGGTCGCACTGAGCCAGTTTGGTCATGCACGGGTAGCAATAACCCTGGCTGAAACTGGTCTTGGTCTTGCGCCCGCAATGGCTGCAATGAATGGCACCGAGGTATTCCAGGCGCACGTGGGTGCCAATCAACGGGTTGACCGGCACTTCGGTATCGCCCAGACGAAACGCATATTGAACGGTCGGCTCACCGAGTTTCGCCGACATTTTGCTGACTGCACCGCGACCGATTTCAATCAATGGATCGCGTCCGACTTGAACAGGATATTCGGCACGGTGGTCGACTTCGACTGGCATTCCTGCGGGCCCATGTAACCGGTGCGCTGGTCTTCCGGCAGGTTCTGGATTTCCCAGGCGATCATCGCCTGCAACGACAACTCGCGCTGCTCGGCGGTGAGTTTGCGGCCGTCGGACCATTTACCGATTTCCACGGCGAGCTTGAGGCTCTGGTAGATGTCCGGGGTGATGTTTTCGATCATTTCAGCAAAAGAGGACATGGAGGCTCTTCCTTTAATTAATTGGCGTTTTACGGCGGCTGTAGAGCCCGCCCAGCAGGCCGGTGAAGCAACCGATCACAAGCCCGCCCACATGGGCCGCGTTGGCGATTTCGCCGAAGCCGATCATCGAGACCAACCCCGACAGGCACAGCACCAGCCACACCAGCATCATCGCCAGCACCCCACGGGGCAGGCGATAGGCCGGGTTGGGCGACAACAGTTGATAGATCCAGCAATGCCCGAGCAGGCCATACAACACGCCGGACAACCCGCCAAACAGGCCCGGGCCGCCGTAGGCGTATTGCGCGTAGTTGGAAACCAGGCTGAACAGCAGAGTCAGGCCAAGCAGGTTGATACTGCCCTGGCGCGCGTCGATGCGCCGGCCCAGTTCCCAGTACCACATGCCATTCATGGCCAGGTGCAGAATGCCGAAGTGCAACAGCATCGGCGTGACCAACCGCCACCACTGCCCCGACGCCAGGCTGTCGGCCAAAGGGGTGAACTGAATGTAGTCGCCCAGTACTCGGAACGGCAGAAAGCTCAGCCAGCTCATGGCCTGCAGGTTGTCGCCCAGCAGGGTCAACGCGCCCACCACCAAGCTCGCCAGCAGCACCAATGCGGTCACTGGGCTATGCCGCACTTGCTGGAGGAAACCGGGACGGGTCACGGGAGCCTGTTCGGGAATGTCCAACTGCTGGTCTGGATCGCCGGCCGGGAAGCGTTGATACAACACACGTACGTCATCGCTGATGCTTTCCGGCACCCACAACACTTGCTCACCGGCCTCTTCGCTGACGCGATGGGGCACTTGCATGCGTTGCAGCAATTTGACGAAACCACCCAGGTCGACGCTCAGCGGCAAGCGTAATACGGCCACGGTACTCATAGGATCACCTCCGGCCGCTCGACATCGACCCACACGAACTTATGCGGGTCCAAGCGAGTTTCCTGGTCCAATCGATAGGCCACCAACTTGCCATACAGCACCGCGCTGTAATCCAGACAGGCCAAGTTGGGGCGAATCGGCGCCGGTTTGCCACTGCGCCAGTAGTGGCCGACGAACAGCAACGGCTCGTCGGCGCCATAGCGCAGCAGGGAGTTCTTTTCATGGGGCGATAACGGCGTGCGCGCCACCGGCTCGGGCAGCGCATCGGGTTGGAACACGATGTCGCCGTAGGTCTTGGGGTCGTCTTCCCAGAACTTGGTGCGGAAGAACGAGCGCGTCAGGCCGTCGCCGCCGGTCAGCGTCAGGCCGTCGGGCAGGCGCATATCGGTGCCGCGCAACAGGCGGTCAAAGGCATTGCAGGCAAAACTGCCAGGCACGGCGGCGGCCTGCAGGAAGTGCGGGTCGATGCAACCATCCGGGAATGTGGCGCGCAGCGGCTGGATAAAGCTGTCGTCCCAGCACGCATGCACCACGCGGAAACGCCCGGCATCGACAAACAGCGGCATGTCGTAGAACCAGCCGAGGAAGTCGTGCCAGTCGGCCGGATGCTGCTCGAACTGGGTCAGGGTTTCGTGGATCAAGCGCTCATGCCGTGGGGTGTGCTCGCGCACGTACTGCTTGCCACTGCCCGGCGGCGCCGGCGTGGCCCAGCCCAGGGCATTGAACTCGTGATTGCCCATGATGCACAGCGCCTGGCCGGCTTCGGCCATGTCGTGGACGATATGCAGCGCTTCGCGGATGCGTGGGCCACGGTCGATGATATCGCCGAGGAACACCGCCATGCGCGACGGATGGCGCCAGGTGCCGGCCTGTTTGTGATAACCCATCTGGTCGAGCAAGTGCTCAAGGGTTTGTGCGCATCCGTGCACGTCTCCAATCAGGTCGTAGCTACGCGCGGGATCGAGCATCAGTCGCCTCCACCCCCCAAGCGGCTGCCCCAGCCCAACTTGGTGCGGCACACTTCGTAGTAGTTGTGATCCAGCGGGTGGATCAAGCGCAACTTCTGTGCCTTTTTGCTCACGGTGATGGTGTCACCGGGGGCGCAGGTGAAATGGTTCTGCCCGTCGCAGGAGACTTGCGGGTAGATCTGCATGTCTTTGGACACCACGATTTTCAGCTCACTGTTGCCATCGACCACAATCGGTCGGCTGGACAACATATGGGGATACATCGGCACGATCACAATGGCATCGAGCTTGGGGTGCATGATCGGGCCGCCGGCGGACAGCGCATACGCGGTGGAGCCGGTGGGCGTGGCGACGATCAGGCCGTCGGCTTTCTGGCTGCACACGAACTGGCCGTCGATATACAACTCGAATTCGATCATGCGGGTGGACTTGCCAGGGTGCAGCACCACATCGTTGAGCGCATCACCCTGACCGATGGCTTCGCCATGGCGACGCACTTCGGCTTGCAGCAGGAAACGGTTTTCCACCAGGTATTGGCCGTCGAGCACCTTGGCCACTTCGACTTCCAGCTCATCGGGGCGGATATCGGTGAGAAACCCCAGACTGCCCCGGTTGATCCCCAGCACCGGCACGTTATGCCGCGCCAGCGCCCGGGCTGCGCCCAGCAGGCTACCGTCGCCGCCGACCACAATCACCATGTCACATACTTCGCCGAGCATCTTGCGCGATGAGGTCTGTAGGCCGTGGCCCGGCAGGATTTCGGCGATGGTGTCTTCGAGGATCACATGCAGGTGGCGCTCGAGCAGAAACTTCTTAAGCCGGCGGACGGTGTCCAGCACCTGGGTACTGCCCAGGCGACCGATAATGCCGATATTGCGAAATTGCTCCATGGGGCTCCTGCGGGATTGGGGTGTGGCGAAAAACCCCGATTATGGGCGAAAGGCCGCGCCAGGCAAAATCCTTTGTCGCCGCGAAGCCTTGATGACAACGGTTCTCAGCCCCCTTCTGCGCGGTTAAACGGCTATGCTCGGACCATGACTGTGTTCCCCGATCTACTCAACCTGCCCCGCCAACTGCGCCACCCGGAGGTGCGCGACTTGGCGTGGGTGATCCTCGCCCCGCCGATGCTAGCCCGCGCGCCCTGGCCGCAGCGTCACCCGCTGGCCGGCAGTGACTGGGTGCAAGCGCCGGATCGGCTCGCCCACTGGCTGCGCAGTCTCGACCAGGACAGCCGGGCCTTGCAGCACTGGTTGAGCCTGTCGCGCACGCGGCGCTTGGGGCTGTACTACGAGCGCTTGTGGCAATTTGCCGTGCAGCATGCGCCGGGCGTGGAATTGCTGGCCGCCAACCTGCCGATCCGCCGCGCCGGGCATACCCTCGGTGAGCTGGACATGCTGCTGCGCGACCGCGACGGCGTGCATCACCTGGAATTGGCGATCAAGCTCTATCTCGGCCCGCAGCACGGCAACGGCCAGGACACCGCGCAATGGCTGGGCCCCGGCTGTCACGACCGCCTCGACCGTAAACTGGCGCATCTGGCCCAGCATCAACTGCCGATTTCAGCACGGGCCGAGAGCCGCGAAGCTTTGGCGGCGCTGGATATTCAGCAGTTCGACGCGCACTTGTGGCTGGGCGGGTATTTGCTCTACCCCTGGCCCGGCCTGGCCGAACCACCGACGGGCGCGCACCCTCAGCACCTGCGCGGGCGTTGGTTGCATCAGCGCGATTGGCGGGATTTTGTCGCGGTCAGCGCGCCCGGACGCTGGCAACCCCTGCCCCGCCATGCCTGGCTGGCGCCGGCGCATTACCCGGCGGATGAAGTGTGGAGTGAGGAACAGCTGCGGGCGTGGCTGGCCGACCTTGATCCGCTGGCGCCTGCGCAGTTGCTCGTGCGCATGGTGCAGAACGGCGGGGATTGGGAGGAAGCCGAGCGCTTGTTTCTGGTGGCCGATCTTTGGCCGAATGTGCCGGGGGCTGGTTGATGGCGGGTGTGGTGTATGTGAGTGCGTCATCGGGGGCAAGCCCCCTCCCACACTGACCGCATTCCAAAGGGTGTACTCGATCAAATGTGGGAGGGGGCTCGCCCCCGATGGCGGTGGTACCGCCACTACACCTCATCGATATGCCGGTAATCCAACTGCAACCCAGCCGCCAACTCCTGGGCCCGCCCCAGCCTGATCGGCCCGCGCTCGATATCCACCAGCAACCCCGCACACGCCAATAACGGCAACCCGCCGATGTCCTTGAGCCGCCCATCCGTAATCACCAACACACGCTGCTGCTCAGCCGGATACCGCTTGCGTCGCGCCACCATCCAATGCTGCGCCTCGGTCAGTGCCGCCAGCAACGGCGTGCCACCGCCCGCACCCAGCTGATCCAGCCAGCCGGTCAGGCTTCTGGCAGCTTTCAACCCTTGAACCTGCCACTTCGGCGCCTGGCCGCTGGCGGTCAACAAGGCCATGCGTGCGCGTTGCCGGTAGGCGTCGTCAAAGAGCTGGGCGAGCAACCCCTTTGCGTCGGTTAATGCACGATGCCGCCGGGTGGACGCCGACGCATCGACGATCACCAGCCACAACTCGTGGGCCGCGCGGCTGCGCAGGTGGTAGCACAGGTCTTCACGTGAATGCGGCCGGCCGCCGAGCAAAGTACCGGGCCAGTTGATCGAACCCTGCCGGGCACTGCGCGCCTTGCCTTGCCTGCCGTTGTCCAGTCGCCCGACCTTGGGGCGGGCATCCGTCCCCGCGTCAGGTCGGGGGCGGATGCCTAGGGCTTTTTTGGCCAGGTGGGCACGTCTCGGCGAGTGCCGGTGGGCAGGGCCGGCGCGGGCATATCGCCCCATTGGCCTTGAGCGGGCGAGCCGTCCGAAGGTTTCGGCGACTGTGCCTGGCTGGGCGGGCTGGCCGGTGGAGATGGTTCCTGGCGACGATGGCGCAAGGCAAGTTCCGCGACGGCTTCGATGTCTTCCTCGGCAATCTCATCCGCGCCCCGCCACGCCGCATGGGCCCGAGCGCCGCGCAGCCAGACCAGGTCAGCACGCAAACCATCGACACCGGCGGCAAAGCAGCGCTCGGTAATCTGCGCCAGGGCCTGATCATCCAGCTCGATACTGTCCAACCGCGCCCGCGCCTGAGTGCAGCGCTCGCGCAACGCTGCCTGCTGTTCAGCCCACTCGGTGCAAAAGGCGGCGGGATCGCTGTCGAAATCCAGGCGGCGCCGGAGGATCTGCCCGCGCTCGGCCGGCAAGGTCTGCCCGCTTAACGCCACATTGAAGCCGAAGCGGTCCAGCAGTTGAGGGCGCAACTCGCCCTCCTCCGGGTTCATGGTGCCAACCAGTACAAAGCGCGCCGAATGGCGGTGGGAAATGCCGTCGCGCTCGATCAGGTTGGTGCCACTGGCGGCCACGTCCAGCAGCAGATCCACCAGATGATCGGGCAGCAAATTCACTTCATCCACATACAGCACACCGCCATCGGCCTTGGCCAGCACGCCCGGGGAAAACTGCGCACGCCCCTCGCCCAGCGCGGCGTCCAGATCCAGAGTGCCCACCAAGCGTTCTTCGGTGGCCCCCAGCGGCAACGTCACGAATTGACCGCTGGCCAACAGATCGGCCAGGCCACGGGCCAGGGTGGACTTGGCCATGCCGCGCGGACCTTCGATCAGCACGCCGCCGATCTTGGGATCGATAGCCGCCAGACACAGCGCCAGTTTCAGGTCATCGGCGCCGACCACGGCGGACAGCGGGAAATGGGGAATATCGGTCATTGACTGTCTTCTTCTATATCCAGCAACAGGTTTTCCAAGGCGTCACGGTAAGCACCTGGCGCCTGCCAGAGGCCGCGCTGCTGGGCTTCGAGCATGCGCTCGGTCATGTCGCGCAATGCGTCGGGGTTGTGTTGTTGCACGAACGCCCGGGTGTCAGGGTCGAGCAGGTAGGCATCGGCAAGCAAGGCATATTGATGATCGTCAATCAGCGCCGTGGTGGCGTCGAAGGCGAACAGATTGTCCACGGTGGCCGCCATCTCGAACGCGCCTTTATAGCCATGACGCTTCACCCCTTCGATCCACTTGGGGTTGGCGGCGCGGGCGCGGATCACCCGGTTCAGCTCTTCCTTCAAGGTGCGAATCTTCGGCAGGTCCGGCTGGCTGTGGTCACCGTGGTAGCTGGCGGCCTTGTCGCCGCTCAGGGTTTCCACAGCGGCGAGCATGCCGCCCTGGAACTGGTAATAGTCATTGGAATCAAGCAGGTCGTGTTCGCGATTGTCCTGGTTCTGCACCACCGCCTGCACCTGGCTCAGGCGCTGGGCAAACTGCTCGCGGGCGGCGGTGCCCTCGTCGGACCCGCCATAGGCGTAGCCACCCCAGTTCAGGTAGACCTCGGCGAGGTCCGCACGGCTTTGCCAAAAACGCCCATCAATCGCGCCCTGCACCCCCGCGCCATAGGCCCCCGGCTTGGCACCGAAGATGCGCCAACCGGCCTGCTTGGCTGCCGCGTCGTCGTCCAGCCCGGATTGACGCAATGCCTCGCGCTCGCTGCGCACCTTGGCGGCCAGCGGGTTCATATCGTCCGGTTCATCCAGTGCCGCCACCGCCTGCACCGCTGCGTCGAACAGGCGGATCAGGTTGGCGAAGGCATCACGGAAGAACCCCGACACGCGCAAGGTCACATCGACGCGCGGGCGATCCAGCAGGCTGATCGGCAGGATCTCGAAGTCGTCCACCCGCTGGCTGCCGGTGGCCCAGACCGGGCGCACGCCCATGAGCGCCATGGCCTGCGCGATATCGTCGCCGCCGGTACGCATCGTGGCGGTGCCCCATACCGACAGGCCGAGCTGACGCAGGTGATCGCCATGATCTTGCAGGTGCCGCTCCAGAATCAGGTTGGCCGACTGGAAGCCGATACGCCAGGCCGTGGTGGTGGGCAGGTTGCGCACATCCACGCTGAAGAAATTGCGCCCGGTGGGCAGCACGTCCAGGCGCCCGCGACTCGGCGCACCGCTGGGCCCCGCCGGCACGAAGCGACCGCTCAGCGCATCCAGCAAGCCGCGCATTTCCGCCGGGCCGCAGGCGTCCAGGCGCGGCGCGACGACACTGCGCAGGTTGTCGATCACTGCACTCACCTCTTCCCAGCCCGGTGCCTGCAATACCGCCAGCGGACCGTTCAAGGCTTGCTCAATCAACTGCGCCGCATACAGCTCCAGGCGCTCGCGGGTATCGCCAGCGGTGCGCCAAGGCTGACTATCAATGCCTTGCAACACCTCGGGGCGCCGCCCGGTCCAGGGTTCGGCCAGGGCGCAGTCCAGCGGGTCGAAGCCCAGCGCGAAGGCCTTGGCCAACACGCGCAGCAGGCTCGATTGCGCGCCACGCCCGTCGCCGCGCGGAATGCGCAGCAAGGCCAGCAATGTGTCGATGCGCAAACGGCCCTGGGGCGATTCGCCGAAGATGTGCAGGCCGTCGCGAATCTGAGATTCCTTGAGGTCGCACAGGTAGGTGTCCAGGCGCGGTAGCCAAATCGCGGCATCGGCATCGCCGTCCAGCTGCAATTCCTGGTCGATGCGGGTTTCGCGCACCAGTTTGAGAATGTCTTTCTGCAACTCGCGGGCGCGGCGTGGGTCGAGCAGTTGCGCTTCGTAATACTCGTCCGCCAGCAGCTCCAGGTCGCGCAGCGGACCGTAGGTTTCGGCGCGGGTCAGCGGTGGCATCAGGTGATCGATGATCACCGCCTGGGTACGACGTTTGGCCTGGGCGCCCTCGCCCGGGTCGTTGACGATAAACGGATAGATGTTCGGCAGCGGCCCCAGCAATGCATCCGGCCAGCAGTGCTCCGAGAGGCCCACGCCCTTGCCCGGCAGCCATTCCAGGTTGCCGTGCTTGCCGACGTGGATCACGCCATGGGCGCCATAGGTATGGCGCAACCAGAAGTAGAACGCCAGGTAGCCATGGGGCGGCACCAGGTCCGGGTCGTGGTACACCGCGCTGGCGTCCACCTGATAGCCGCGCGCCGGCTGGATACCGACAAAGGTCAGGCCCAGGCGCAAGCCGGCGATCATCAGGCGGCCATCGCGGCACATCGGGTCTTGCTGCGGCGCGCCCCAACGCTGCAACACGGCCTGACGGTTGGCTTCGGGCAAGCGCAAGAACAACGCCTCGTACTCGTCCAGGCCCAGGCTCTGGTGGCAAGGGCGCAGGTCCAGGCTGTCGAGGTCGTTGGTCACGCCACCGAGCAGTTCATGGATCAACGCAGTGCCGCTGTCGGGCAGTCGATCCGGCAGCGGATAGCCCTCGGTTTGCAGCGCGCGCAGGATATTCAGCGCCGCCGCCGGAGTGTCCAGGCCGACGCCGTTGCCGATGCGACCATCACGGGTCGGGTAGTTGGCCAGCACCAGGGCGATGCGTTTTTCCCCATTCGGCACTCGCGCCAGCTCGACCCAGCGCCGCGCCAGTTCGGCGACGAAATCCATGCGTTCGGGCGCGGCGCGATAGCACACCACGTCGGACTGACTGCGCTCGCTATGCCAGGCCAAATCCTTGAAGCTGATCGGCCGGCTGATGATGCGCCCGTCCAGCTCCGGCAAGGCAATGTGCATGGCCAGGTCACGGGGCCCCAGGCCCTGTTCGCTGGCCTCCCAGCCGGGCTGGTTGTCCTGGGCGCAGATCGCCTGGATCACCGGGATATTGCGCCGAAACGGGCGCAAATGCGGCGCCTCCGGGCTGGATTGAGCAAAGCCGGTGGTGTTGAGAATGACCGCCGCGCCGACCTCGTCCAGCAGATCCTCGACCACCGTCAGGCAGCCAGGCTCTTTCAAACTCGCCACCGCCATCGGCAACGGGTTAAGCCCCGCCGCCTGCAGACGCTGGCAGAACACATCGATAAAGCAGGTATTGGCCGCCTGCAGATGGGAGCGATAGAACAGCACCGCCGCCACCGGCCACTCGGCGCGCCAATCCGCCTGCCAATCGCTCAAGCGCGGGTTGGCGTGGCGCGGGTGATAAATCGCCGTGCGCGGCAAGGTGTGCGGCTCGGCCCAGGCATAGTCACGGCCCAGGTGAGCGCTGGCCAGGCAGCGATAGAAACCCAGCGCATTGCCCAACCCGCCCTGGCGCAGGAACTGCCACAGGCGGTCGCGCTGTTCGGGGTCAACCGTGCTCAGGCCGCTGAGTTCCGGGTCCGGGCGATCATCCCCCGGCACCAGAATCAACGTCACCCCACGCTCGGCCAGCTCCACCAGGCGCTCGACGCCATAGCGCCAGTAACCGATACCGCCGTGCAGCGAAATCAGAATGACTTTCGCGTGGCGCAGCACCTCGTCGACGTACAGGTCCACCGAGGCATGGTTCTGCACCTGCATGGGGTTGGCCAGGCGCAGGCTGGGATAGTCGTCGGGCAGTTGCCGGGCTGCTTCGGCCAGTAGCGCCAAGCTGGAATCGCCGCTGCACAGGACCACCAGTTCGGCGGGCGTCTGGCCAAGGTCGGCGATATTGTCGTCCGCGACAAAACCGCCGGGCTGAGTCCTGAGCAGGTGCATGGGTTAAACGCTGAGCGCGGCGCGCAGTTGCGCTTCGAGGCCGGCGGCGTCCAGGTCCTGACCGATCAGCACCAGGCGCGTGGTGCGCGGCTCGTCGGCCGTCCAGGCGCGGTCGAAGTGTTTGTCGAAACGGGTGCCCACGCCCTGAATCAGCAGGCGCATCGGTTTGTTGGGGATAGCGGCAAAACCTTTGACGCGCAGGATGCCGTGCTGCACCACCAATTGCGTCAGGGCGTCGAGCAGCAGCGCTTCATCTGCCTGTGGCAGATCGATGGAGATGGAGTCGAACGCGTCGTGGTCGTGATCGTCTTCACCTTCGTGGTGGTGGTCGTGATGGCTGTGACGCGCGTCGATGTGTTCCTCAGAGCCTGCGCCCAGGCCGATCAGCACCTCCAGGGGCAAGCGACCGCTGCTGGCTTCGACGATCTTCACCGCCGGCGGCAGTTCTTCGGCGACTTCCAGGCGCACACGGGCCAGGTCATCGGGGCTGATCAGGTCGCACTTGTTGAGGATCACCAGGTCGGCGCTGGCCAGTTGGTCGGCAAATAGTTCGTGCAGCGGCGATTCGTGGTCCAGGTTCGGGTCGAGCTTGCGCTGGGCGTCGACCTGATCCGGGAACGCAGCAAAAGTGCCGGCGGCCACGGCTGGGCTGTCGACCACGGTGATTACCGCGTCAACCGTGCAGGCGCTGCGGATTTCCGGCCACTGGAAGGCTTGGACCAAGGGTTTTGGCAGGGCCAGGCCCGAGGTTTCGATCAGGATATGGTCGAGGTCGCCACGGCGCGCCACCAATTCGCGCATCACCGGAAAGAACTCTTCCTGCACGGTGCAGCACAGGCAGCCGTTGGCCAGCTCATACACGCGGCCGTTGGCTTCTTCCTCGGTGCAGCCGATGGAGCACTGTTTGAGGATCTCGCCGTCGATGCCCAACTCACCGAACTCGTTGACGATCACCGCAATGCGACGGCCCTGAGCGTTGTCGAGCATATGGCGCAGCAACGTGGTTTTGCCCGAGCCGAGGAAGCCGGTAACGATTGTGACGGGAAGTTTGGCCAGTGTTTTCATCGGATGCCCTTGGGGGCGGGCATACGGGACGATAGGCCCTGCGCAGGCGCGCAGCAGCGGATTTCGTCACCGGATCACCCCGCCCGGTTGAATTAAAAAATCGGTGACGAGGCAGGTCTCCTGGCTTGGGGCGTTCGGGTCGCAAGACCGGCGCTGACTGCGCCTTCCCGCCTGATGGCAGTGGCGTGGCAGTCAACTGAACCCTTCACAGTTGCGGGGGCAGCCGCGGCTTGGACCGCGTTCCCTTCTTAGCTTCGACCTGGGCCGAAGAACCTCGAAGGTGCAAGGCTACAGGGGGATGGTGAATTTGACTACCGCTGCTCTGCATGCTTTCCTACAGGCCTTGTTTCGGGTGCCCTTCACAGGGTGAAACGGGAAACCGGTGCGCCATCTTGCGATGGTCAGTCCGGTGCTGCCCCCGCAACGGTAAGCGAGCGAAGCGTCACGGCCACTGTGCTTGAGCATGGGAAGGCGACGCTTTAAGGGTTCTTGGCAGAGCCCCCTCGCAAGCCCGGAGACCGGCCCGAAAAAATCAGATAACAAACCCGCGGTGGGCGGGCGCTGTTCAAACCCTGCGGGTCCGGCTCGCGGGGTTTTTATGCGCACGTCCCCACCCCAGACACCTGAAAGGGACGCGCCATGTCGATCATCAGCAGCACTTCGCCCGCCACCAGCGGCACCACTACCCTGAGCCAACGCCTGACCGCCGCCATCGGTGCGTCGATCCTCGGCGCGTGCCTGGTGTACTTCGCCGGTTTTTCCCACATCGAGGCGGTGCATAACGCCGCCCACGATACCCGCCACAGCGCCGCGTTCCCGTGCCACTGAGACCTGCCGAGATGATTAAGCGTATTGCGCAAACCGCAGGATTCACCGGCCTGCTGGCCGCCCTGCTGCTGACCCTGCTGCAAAGCTTCTGGGTGGCACCGCTGATTTTGCAGGCCGAGACCTTCGAGCAGGCACCGGCAGCCCATGAACACGCCACCGGCACCGCCGCGCACACCCACGACGCAGAGGCCTGGGAGCCGGAAGATGGCTGGCAGCGCGTGCTGTCGACTACTGCCGGCAACCTGGTGGTGGCCGTCGGTTTTGCCTTGATGCTGGCCGGTCTCTACACCCTGCGCGCCCCGACCCGCACGGCTCAGGGCCTGCTGTGGGGCTTGGCCGGTTATGCGACTTTCGTGCTGGCACCCACCCTGGGCCTGCCGCCGGAACTGCCGGGCACCGCAGCAGCTGACCTGGCGCTGCGTCAGACCTGGTGGATCGGCACTGCCGCGTCCACCGCGGCCGGTATCGCCCTGCTGGTGTTCGGTCGCAATGCGCTGCTCAAAGTCCTGGGCGTGGCCATCCTTGTAGTGCCCCATGTGATTGGTGCGCCACAGCCGGCAGTGCATTCAATGCTGGCGCCGGAGGCGCTGGAAGCGCAGTTCAAAATCGCTTCGCAGCTGACCAACATGGCGTTCTGGCTGGCCCTGGGCCTGATCAGCGCGTGGTTGTTCCGGCGTAACCGCGACAGTCATTACGCGGCATGAGCCTCGTCGCCGGTCTGGGCTGCCAGCGAGGTTGTGAGGTTCACAGCCTGTTGGCGCTGCTGGATGAGGCATTGGCCGAAGCAGGCGTCGAGCGCCGGCAGCTCACTGCACTGGCGAGTATCGATCTGAAACACGCTGAACCAGGGCTGCTGGCATTGGCCACAGCCTTGGACCTGCCCTTGTGCTGCTTTAACGCCCAGCACTTGGCGGCATATGAAGGTCGGCTGAGCCACAAATCTGCCGTGGCTTTTGCCCATACCGGCTGTTACGGCATTGCCGAAAGCGCCGCGCTGGCAGCGGCCGAACAGCTCGACGCAGCCCCTGCCAGACTGCTGATCACCCGCCGCAAAAACGCCCGTGCCACCGTGGCATTGGCCTGCACGGGTTAAAAACCCGATAATCGCCCTCCCCGATCATGAACAATCTTCATGCTCGTCCGTTTTTTCACAGGAACGCTCCATGACCGTCTACTTTATCGGCGCTGGCCCCGGCGACCCGGAATTGATCACTGTCAAAGGCCAGCGGTTGATCCGCAGTTGCCCGGTGATTATCTACGCGGGGTCACTGGTGCCCGCGGCGGTGCTGGAGGGTCATCAGGCCTCACAGGTGGTCAACAGCGCTGAGCTGCACCTGGAGCAGATCATTGAGTTGATCCAGACCGCCCACGCCAATGGCTTCGATGTGGCGCGAGTCCACTCCGGCGACCCGAGCCTGTATGGCGCCATTGGCGAGCAGATTCGCTGCTTGCGTGCGTTGGGCATCCCATTCCAGATCATCCCCGGCGTCACCGCCGTTGCCGCTTGCGCGGCCTTGCTGGAAACCGAACTGACCCTGCCGGACATCGCCCAGAGCGTGATCCTGACGCGCTACGCCGACAAGACCCCCATGCCCGCCGGCGAAGACTTCGCCAGCCTGGCTCGACATGGCACCACCATGGCGATTCACCTGGGGGTCAACCATCTGGAAAAGATCGTCGCCGAACTGCTTCCACACTACGGTGCGGATTGCCCGATCGCCGTGGTGCATCGCGCAACCTGGCCGGATCAGGATTGGGTGACAGGGACGCTGGGGGATATTGCCGAGAAAGTCGTCGCCAAAGGGTTTCGGCGCACGGCGTTGATTTTAGTGGGTCGGGTGTTGGCCAGTGACGGTTTCAGTGAATCCTCGTTGTATCGGGCGGGGCATGCGCACCTTTATCGAACTTTATAAATAACTTTATCAATTAGATATAAGCTTTTGATTTAGTTTATTTTTATAGAGGCGTATCAGTTGGCGGCTTAGTTGCTGATCCGGCGCTATCGGGGGCAAGCCCCCTCCCACATGAAGCAACCTCGCAGCGTCCAGTGAACGCGGTCTACTGTGGGAGGGGGCTTGCCCCCGATAGGGACTTCCAGTAGTTGAAGGCCACGCTGACTCACTACAATCTTAGGCAAGCCTTTTCATCACTTAATCTGATTTATGAGATAAATATCTCAACCAACTGAATTTAAATCAAAAAAAACGGCGCTCACGGGGCGCCGTTTTTTTGTTCGCAGCGAACGCCTTACTCAGTAGTAGGCGTTTTCTTTCTGCGTATGGTCGGTCACGTCACGCACACCCTTGAGCTCCGGTATACGCTCCAGCAAGGTGCGCTCGATGCCTTCCTTCAAGGTTACGTCGGCCTGGCCGCAGCCTTGGCAGCCGCCGCCGAACTTCAACACAGCGATGCCATCTTCGACCACGTCGATCAGGCTCACCTGACCGCCGTGGCTGGCCAGTCCTGGGTTGATCTCGGTTTGCAAGTAGTAGTTGATGCGCTCGTTCACCGGGCTGTCGGCGTTGACGTTCGGCACCTTGGCGTTCGGCGCCTTGATGGTCAACTGGCCGCCCATACGGTCGGTGGCGTAGTCCACCACCGCGTCGTCGAGAAACGCTTCGCTGAAGCTATCGATGTATGCGGTGAAGCTTTTCAGCCCCAGGGCAGTGTCTTCAGGTTTCTCTTCACCGGGCTTGCAGTAGGCAATGCACGTCTCGGCGTATTGGGTGCCGGGCTGGGTGATAAAGACGCGGATGCCGATGCCTGGGGTGTTCTGCTTGGACAGCAGGTCGGCCAGGTAATCGTGGGCGGCGTCGGTAATGGTTATGGCAGTCATGGAAACTCCTCACAGGCTTGCCGGCAGTTTACGCCAAATCATTACAGAGTTACAAAGTCCCAGTATTTTTGTCGGAAAAGCCGGTCACGCAGGTCAGA
Organism: Pseudomonas sp. MD330_10; assembly: GCF_042610415.1. Classification (NCBI taxonomy): domain Bacteria; kingdom Pseudomonadati; phylum Pseudomonadota; class Gammaproteobacteria; order Pseudomonadales; family Pseudomonadaceae; genus Pseudomonas; species Pseudomonas sp. MD330_10. The sequence goes on along the minus strand of NZ_JBHGZU010000009.1, from coordinate 101,242 downwards.
GGTTTTGATAACGATTCATGTCCAGCACGCCCTCTTCCAGTGGAGTGGTCTCGTGGAGGTAGCGCGACAGGTCGTGAAAATACGCCCAGAACTGCGGATGGCTGCGACGCACGCCCCAGCGATCGACGATCTTCTCAAAGCTCTCGGCGTCCTGGGCCTGCTCCATGCGGGAGACGAACTCCGGCACGTCTCCGGCGGGAATATTGAACATAAAGTTCGGGTAGCTGCTCATCACCCCAGGGTAGACCGTCAGCGTGTCCAGCCCCGGCTGGTAGCGGTACGCCTCCCCTAGCAGGAACGCTACGTTACTGTGGGCACGGTTGCGCAACAGGCTGTAGACCTCACGTTTGCCGCTTGGGGTTTCCACGCGCAGCATCGTGGCTTCGGGCAATTGATTGATCACTTTGAGCCCAGCCGCCGGGCGCGATGCAAGGCGGCTCAGGGCCTGGTCGACGTCCTGCAGCACCGGATCGATGCCCTCACGCGAGCAGTACGCACCGGTACAACGATTGATCGGGTCAGGGCTGACGTTCAAGTCGCCGTAGCGGGCGAGCAACTGCTGGGCGAAATCGCGTTTCGGGTCCTTCTTATCCAGGTGCAGGCCAGTGGGCTTATCATCGTCGATGGCTTCGTAGTCCAGCCAAAGCTTGAGCTTGCCGCTGTTCTGGTACCAGTCGTCGAGGTAGTCCTCGCGAGAGTCCGCCGGCATCAAGCGCAGGAAGTTCTGCTCGGCGCCATTGCGGATCAGGTCGAAATACAGGCGAGTCTGGGCCTGGTGCGAGACATTGCCGAACACATCGAAATTGACCACCAACTGGTAATAGGTGCGCTCCAGCAACGGGTAATCGAACAGCCACATCGTCTGCGGCACCTCGCCGATCAGGCCCTTATTGACCGACGCGCTGTCGAAGTGACGGAAGATGCTCAACAGCGCATTATCATTACCGGCCCACAGGGTCGACCAACTGGACGCCGGCAGGTCTGCGTAGCTGTCGCGGCGCAGGGCTTCGTACTGGTTGCGTTTGTCGCGGTATTTGAGCCACAGGCTAAGCACGCTGCCCACGTCATCGTTCTGCCCCGGCATCGCCAGCAACGGTGTGGCTTGGCCGCGATAGCGCGCATCGGTGATGTACAGGTCATGGTCCGGGGCCTGGAACAAAGCCCAGAAGTTATCGCGGATCACGTCCGTGGCGATCTGCCCACGGCACACCGGCCCGCGAATAAAGGTACGCACGAAGTATTCGGCGTTATCCAACATGAACTGATAGCGCGCCTGGGCCGGGATCGCCTCAAAGGTCTCGAACGGGTTGGCACGCCGCCCTGGGCCGTAGCCCGGTAACGCGCTGACCTGCCAGTCGCTGCCATAGAACAAAGCTTTGATCCGCGCCATTTTCTGCGCGCTGAGCGGATAGGTGATGTGGGTTTTATGCACGATCACGCCCTGGATCGGCCACAGACGGTAGTAAATCCGCGTGCCCGGGTCGTCGTTGGGGCGACGGGTGTTGATCAGGTCAATCGGTTGGCCGCTGGGCGTGCGCGAGCGCACCCACTGAAAGAAATGCCCCGGCTCACCGCCCTCGAAGTACAGATGGGCGATAAACAGGTGCTCGAACAGCCAGCGCGCCACCAGGCTTTCGCGGGCGCCGGGGGCGTTGAGCAGATTTTCCCATTGCAGCACCTGCGCCGCTTCGCGGGCACTGGGTGCCACGCCTTGCTCGTCGATGGGCGCCCCGGAGGCCAGCCAGCGTTGCAGTGTCTGGTATTGCTGGTCGGTCAGCCCGGTGACCGCCAGCGGCATGCCTTCATTGGGATGGGCGCCGGCATAGGCGTCGAACTCCCCCGGCAAGGGGCACATGTTTTCACGATTGAGGCCCAGCACAATGTCGTCGGGCAGCTTGCCATTAGGCTGCAAGGGCGTACGACGATGTCCCAGCTCCAGCATGCGCGCCATCAAGGCAGCCTGACTGCCCTGGGCATCCAGCACCGAACTGAACCCTTCGCGCTGCCAGGCGGCCTTGCCGAAGGCGTCATAGAACAAACGGGTCGGCTTAGTTGCCTGGCTGCGTTCGCCATCGTAGACCGGTACTTTGCTCGCGCCCCGCGCCGCACCTTCGCCACTGCCCAGGTTCAACTGGCAGGCGGAGTCGTAGCACGCATGGCAGGCCACGCACTTCTCGGTGAAAATCGGTTGGATATCGCGGGTGTAGGAGATTGCCGGAACGGGACTCTGGGCGTGGACGGTGCTGGCGAGCAAGGCCAATGCGGCGCAGACGAGTGAACGAAGTAACATGGATCGGTCCCGATTCAAGGGGTACGCTGAAAAATTGCCGGTGATTCTACCGGGCCATGCCTGGCGGCAACATGAACGATATTCATGCAAAACCCAGGCATGCTCCAAATCCGCACAGGTTTGCTATGATCCACGCCCTCCGTAATGCCTGACCAGAGTAGTCCCATGTCCGATCGTAGCGCTCGTCTGCAAGCTCTTCACCACGCCCTCAAGGAACGTATCCTGATCCTCGACGGCGGCATGGGCACGATGATCCAGAGCTATAAACTGGAAGAACACGACTACCGTGGCAAACGCTTTGCCGACTGGCCCAGCGACGTCAAGGGCAACAACGACCTGCTGGTGATCACCCGCCCCGACGTGATCGGCGGGATCGAAAAGGCTTATCTGGATGCCGGCGCCGACATCCTCGAAACCAACACCTTCAATGCCACGCGGATTTCCATGGCCGACTACGGCATGGAAGAACTGGCCTATGAGCTGAACGTCGAAGGCGCACGCCTGGCGCGCAAGATTGCCGATGCCAAGACCGCCGAGAACCCGGACAAGCCGCGTTTCGTCGCCGGTGTACTGGGCCCGACCAGCCGCACGTGCTCGCTGTCGCCCGACGTGAACAACCCCGGCTACCGCAACGTAACCTTCGATGAACTGGTGGAGAACTACACCGAGGCCACCAAGGGCCTGATCGAAGGGGGCGCCGACCTGATCCTGATCGAAACCATCTTCGACACCCTCAACGCCAAAGCCGCGATCTTCGCCGTGCAAGGGGTGTTCGAGGAACTGGGCCTTGAGCTGCCGATCATGATCTCCGGCACCATCACCGACGCTTCCGGCCGGACCCTGTCGGGCCAGACCACCGAAGCGTTCTGGAACTCGGTAGCCCACGCCAAGCCGATTTCCGTGGGCCTGAACTGCGCCCTCGGGGCCAGCGAACTGCGCCCGTACCTGGAAGAGTTGTCCAACAAGGCCAACACCCATGTGTCCGCGCACCCCAACGCCGGCCTGCCCAACGAATTCGGCGAGTACGACGAGTTGCCGGCGCAGACCGCCAAGGTCATCGAAGAATTCGCCCAGAGCGGCTTTCTCAATATCGTCGGCGGTTGCTGCGGCACCACGCCGGGCCATATCGAAGCCATCGCCAAGGCCGTGGCCGGTTATGCGCCGCGCGTAATCCCGGACATCCCCAAGGCCTGCCGCCTGTCGGGGCTGGAGCCGTTCACCATCGATCGCAACTCGCTGTTCGTCAACGTCGGCGAACGCACCAACATCACCGGTTCTGCCAAGTTCGCCCGGCTGATCCGTGAGGACAACTACACCGAAGCCCTGGAAGTCGCCCTGCAGCAGGTGGAAGCCGGCGCCCAGGTGATCGACATCAACATGGACGAAGGCATGCTCGATTCGAAGAAGGCCATGGTGACCTTCCTCAATCTGATTGCCGGCGAGCCGGACATTTCCCGCGTCCCGATCATGATCGACTCCTCCAAGTGGGAAGTGATCGAGGCCGGCCTCAAGTGCATCCAGGGCAAGGGCATCGTCAACTCCATCAGCATGAAGGAAGGCGTCGAGCAGTTCATCCACCACGCCAAACTGTGCAAGCGCTACGGCGCGGCGGTGGTGGTGATGGCGTTCGACGAGGCCGGCCAGGCCGACACCGAAGCGCGCAAGAAAGAAATCTGCAAACGCTCCTACGACATTCTGGTCAATGAAGTGGGTTTCCCGCCGGAAGACATCATCTTCGACCCGAACATCTTTGCGGTCGCCACCGGTATCGAGGAACACAACAACTACGCGGTCGACTTTATCAACGCCTGCGCCTACATCCGCGATGAGCTGCCGTATGCGCTGAGTTCCGGCGGTGTGTCCAACGTGTCGTTCTCGTTCCGCGGCAACAACCCGGTGCGCGAGGCGATCCACTCGGTGTTCCTGCTGCATGCGATCCGCAATGGCTTGACCATGGGCATCGTCAACGCCGGCCAGTTGGAGATCTACGATCAGATCCCCGCCGAGCTGCGCGACGCGGTGGAAGACGTGGTCCTTAACCGCACCCCGGACGGCACCGACGCCCTCCTTGCCATTGCCGACAAATACAAGGGCGACGGGAGCGTCAAGGAAGCCGAGACCGAAGAATGGCGCGGCTGGGACGTCAACAAGCGTCTGGAGCATGCGCTGGTCAAGGGCATCACCACCCATATCGTCGAAGACACCGAGGAATCGCGGCTGTCGTTCGCGCGCCCGATCGAAGTGATCGAGGGCCCGCTGATGTCCGGCATGAACATCGTCGGCGACCTGTTCGGCGCCGGCAAAATGTTCCTGCCCCAGGTGGTGAAATCCGCCCGGGTGATGAAACAGGCCGTGGCCCACTTGATCCCCTTTATCGAGCTGGAAAAAGGCGATAAGCCAGAAGCCAAGGGCAAAATCCTGATGGCTACCGTCAAAGGCGACGTGCACGACATCGGCAAGAACATTGTCGGTGTGGTATTGGGTTGCAACGGCTATGACATCGTCGACCTGGGTGTGATGGTGCCGGCGGAGAAAATCCTGCAAGTGGCCAAGGAACAGAAGTGCGACATCATCGGGCTGTCGGGGCTGATCACGCCGTCCCTGGACGAGATGGTGCATGTGGCGCGCGAAATGCAGCGCCAGGACTTCCACCTGCCGCTGATGATCGGCGGCGCCACCACCTCCAAGGCACACACGGCGGTGAAGATCGAACCCAAGTACAGCAACGATGCAGTGATCTATGTGACCGACGCCTCGCGCGCCGTGGGCGTGGCTACGCAACTGCTGTCCAAGGAATTGAAGGCTGGTTTTGTCGAGAAGACCCGCCAGGACTACATCGAAGTGCGCGAACGCACCTCCAACCGCAGTGCGCGCACCGAGCGCCTGAGCTACGCGGCCGCCATCGCCAAGAAGCCGCAGTTCGACTGGGCCAACTACACCCCAGTGACGCCGACCTTCACTGGCGCCAAGGTCCTGGACAATATCGACCTGAGGGTGCTGGCCGAATACATCGACTGGACGCCGTTCTTTATTTCCTGGGACCTGGCGGGCAAATTCCCGCGCATCCTCACCGATGAAGTGGTGGGCGAAGCGGCAACCGCGCTGTACGCCGATGCCCAGGCCATGCTCGATAAGTTGATCAACGAAAAACTCATCAGCGCCCGTGCGGTGCTCGGTTTCTGGCCGGCCAACCAAGTCGACGAGGATGACCTGGAGGTCTACGGCGACGATGGCCAGCCCCTCGCCAAGCTGCATCACCTGCGCCAACAGATCATCAAGACCGACGGCAAGCCGAACTTCTCCCTGGCCGACTTCGTCGCCCCCAAGAACAGCGGCGTGACCGACTACATCGGTGGCTTTATTACTACCGCTGGCATCGGCGCCGAAGAAGTGGCCAAGGCGTACCAGGACGCCGGCGACGACTACAACTCGATCATGGTCAAAGCCCTCGCCGACCGCTTGGCCGAAGCCTGCGCCGAGTGGCTGCACCAGCAGGTGCGCAAGGAGCACTGGGGTTACGCCAAGGATGAACAACTGGACAACGAGGCGCTGATCAAAGAGCAGTACAGCGGCATCCGCCCTGCCCCCGGCTACCCTGCGTGCCCGGACCACACCGAGAAAGCCCAACTGTTCCAACTGTTGGACCCCGAAGCCCGCGAAATGCACGCCGGGCGCAGCGGTGTGTTCCTTACCGAGCACTATGCGATGTTCCCGGCAGCGGCCGTCAGCGGCTGGTATTTCGCCCATCCCCAGGCGCAATACTTTGCCGTGGGCAAGATCGATAAAGACCAAGTCGCCAGCTATACCGCACGCAAGGGCCAGGATCTGACCGTGACCGAACGCTGGCTGGCGCCGAACCTGGGCTACGACAGCTAAACCTGGCGTGCTTTCAAATTTGGCCGATTGTCTATGCTGTCCCTCACACACTGAGTGTCGAGGGACCTATGGACGAGCACAAACCGCCGACCTTCTGGCAAATGCTGCACAGCGTGGTGGCCGCCGCTTTTGGCGTACAAAGCGGCAAGAACCGCGCCCGTGACTTCACCCACGGCAAGCCCAGCCACTTTGTGGTCCTGGGCATCCTGTTCACGGTGGTATTTGCGTTGACCCTGTTCGGTATCGTCAAGCTGGTGCTGCACCTGGCCGGTGTTTAACGCAGCAGCCACTGCAGGCTGAACGGGTAACGGTAGGACGCCGGTTTGCCCTGGGCGGACAGCGCACGGAAATCCACCGCAGGCACAGGCCGCAGCAAGCGTTGCGCCTGCTGCGCGTCGATCAACTGGAACAGCGCTTTCTGGCGCTCAAGCCCGCCGTGGGCGCGTATGTCGATGCCGTTGGCATCGTCATGGATCAGCACCATCGCCCATCCACCCAGGGTGAAATGCCCGGCCACCAGCGTGCTCAGTCGCCCGTCCAGGCGCGCCCGAAGGATTTGCGGTGAGCTATTGACAGCGCTGAACAGCACATCCTTGCCTGGTGTTCGTCCGCTGTTCTGAAGGGCGCGCATGGCGCCCAACGCCATCTCGTCGTTAGCCGACCACACCAAGGCCGTGCGCGGATAACGCTTGAACAACTGCGTAGCTTGCTCAAAGGCACGTTCGCGGCTCCACTCGCCGTAGACCAACTGACGCAGACGTACTTCGGGATGCTCGGCCAGCGCACGGTGCAAGCCTTGCTCGCGCAACTGTGCGGCCGGGGTGTGCTGGGCGCCGGAGAAGGCCAGCAGATCGAGGGTATGTCCCGGCGCGACGGGGCCGTGCTGGCGCAGCAAGTCGATGAGCATCAAGTAGCCGGCGGTATCGTCTTCGGCTACCAGGGTGCCGATCTCATCGACATCGGTCTGAGCCTCCAGCCATTGTGCTTGACTGGCGGTCAGCGCGTTATTCACCAGCAGCAGCTTGACCCCACTGCCCTGGGCCATACGCATGATCTGCGGGGCGACGTACTGCTCGTTGACCAGCACTAGATAATCCGGGCGCTTGTCGCCTTGCAGTGCCTCACGGGCCTGCACGAGGGTGTTCTGGATTTCGCGCTCGGCATAACGCACGCGCAACTCCAGGCCCAGATCCTTGGCGGCGGCCTGCATGAATTGCGCGTAATCTACCCAGAAGGTTTCCGTAGACTTGCCAGGGTTGAGGAACACCACGGACGTGGCTTGAGCCATCGCCGCATACGTCGAACCCAGCAAGCACGCACACGCCAGCAAAACCTTCAACATGGTGATTTGAGCCTTGAAAATAAGCCGCCTAGGATAAAGGCGATGCGACCGACAATCGAGGCTCAATCAACAGGGTTTATTGGTGGCTGACCCAGAATACCGCAGTGCCCACCACCAGGATGATCAGGAACAGAATGGCCCAGGCATCCACGGTGCTGTCGGGTTTACGGGCTTTTGTAGGATTGCTCATCGCATCGCCTCTTGTCGGTTTTATAGGTGATTGCACTAAGACTCGACGACAGTAAAGTCGATGATTGCCCGCATGACAAATATGGATATCGTGATAACCCGTCTCATTAGTCATTTTGGTTATGTGCATATACTCAAACATCACTTTTGCGCATAAACGCAAACTGGTATCGTGCGCCGGCTCCGTTGGGAGTGCGCGGCCGTGCGCGCAGATTTGCCGAGAACAGGACCTATATGTACGTATACGACGAATACGATCAGCGCATCATCGAGGACCGCGTCAAGCAGTTCCGTGATCAGACCCGACGCTATCTGGCAGGTGAACTGAGCGAAGAAGAGTTCCGCCCTCTGCGCCTGCAAAATGGCCTTTATGTTCAGCGCTTTGCGCCGATGCTCCGCGTGGCCGTGCCTTACGGCCAACTGACCTCGCGCCAGACCCGCATGATGGCCAAGATTGCCCGCGACTACGACAAAGGCTACGCCCACATCAGTACCCGCCAGAACGTTCAGTTCAACTGGCCGGCCCTGGAAGATGTGCCGGACATCCTGGCGGAACTGGCCACCGTGCAAATGCACGCGATTCAGACCAGCGGTAACTGCCTGCGCAACGTCACTACTGACCAGTTCGCCGGGGTAGCCGCCGATGAGCTGATCGACCCGCGCCCCTGGTGTGAAATCATTCGCCAGTGGACCACCTTCCACCCCGAATTCGCCTACCTGCCGCGCAAGTTCAAGATCGCCGTCAATGGCTCGACCTCGGACCGTGCCGCCATCGAAGTTCACGATATCGGCCTGGAGCCGGTGTACAACGCCGCTGGCGAGCTGGGTTTCCGCGTACTGGTGGGTGGCGGACTGGGCCGTACCCCGGTCGTCGGCGCGTTTATCAACGAGTTCCTGCCGTGGCGGGACCTGTTGAGCTACCTGGACGCCATCCTGCGCGTCTACAACCGCTACGGCCGTCGCGACAACAAGTACAAGGCCCGGATCAAGATCCTGGTCAAGGCGCTGACCCCTGAGGTGTTCGCCCAAAAGGTCGACGCCGAGATGGAACACCTGCGCGGCGGCCAGACCACCTTGACCGACGCCGAAGTGCACCGCGTCGCCAAACATTTCGTCGACCCCGAGTACAAGGCCCTGAGCGATCAGGACGCCGAACTCGCCGCCCTCGACCAGCAGCATCCTGGCTTCGCCCGCTGGCGTACCCGCAACACCCTGGCCCACAAGAAGCCAGGCTATGTGGCCGTGACCCTGTCGCTCAAGCCAACCGGCGTGGCCCCAGGCGACATCACTGACAAACAGCTGGACGCCGTTGCCGACCTGGCCGAGCGCTACAGCTTCGGCCAACTGCGCACCTCCCACGAGCAGAACATCATCCTGGCGGACGTTGAGCAGAGCCAATTGTTCACCCTGTGGGGCGAGCTACGCGAGAGCGGTTTCGCCACGCCGAACATCGGCCTGCTGACTGACATCATCTGCTGCCCGGGCGGGGATTTCTGCTCCCTGGCCAACGCCAAGTCGATCCCAATCGCCGAATCGATCCAGCGCCGTTTCGACGACCTGGACTACCTGTTCGACATCGGTGAGCTTGACCTGAACATCTCCGGCTGTATGAACGCCTGTGGTCACCACCACGTCGGCCATATCGGCATCCTGGGCGTGGACAAGAAAGGCGAAGAATTCTACCAAGTGTCCCTGGGTGGCAGCGCCAGCCGCGATGCGAGCCTGGGCAAGATCCTCGGCCCGTCCTTCGCCCAGGAAGCCATGCCTGACGTGATCGGCAAACTGATCGACGTATACATCGAACAGCGCACCGAAGATGAGCGTTTCATCGACACCTATCAGCGTATCGGCATCGACCTGTTCAAGGAGCGCGTCTATGCAGCGAATCATTAAGAACAACGAAGTCGTCGACGAAACCTGGCACCTGCTGCCCAAGGACGCGAGCTTCGACGGCATTTCCAACTGCGACGACCTGATCGTGCCATTGGCGCTGTGGCGCGAACACGGCCACGCCCTCAAGGCTCGCGACGGCGGCCTGGGCGTGTGGCTGGACGCCGATGAAGAAGCCGAAGAGATCGGCGCGGACGTGCAACACTTCCAGGTCATAGCCCTGAATTTCCCGGCCTTCACCGATGGCCGCAACTACTCCAACGCCCGCCTGCTGCGTGACCGCTACGGTTACAAGGGCGAACTGCGAGCGATTGGCGATGTACTGCGCGATCAGCTGTTCTACCTGCACCGTTGCGGCTTCGATGCCTTCGCCTTGCGCGCCGACAAAGACCCGTACGAAGCGCTGGAAAGCCTCAAGGACTTCTCGGTGACCTACCAGGCCGCCACTGACGAGCCGCTGCCGCTGTTCCGTCGCCGCTGAGTTGGCGCACATGAAAAAGCCCTGGCATGCCAGGGCTTTTTTATCGGTTGAGGTTGATCGACGCCAGCACCTGCTTCTGCCCCATCGAACACGGCACGCCTTCCGGCTGCGCCCGTACCGCTTCGATCACCCCCAACAACTGCGTCTTGCTGTGGGCCAAATGGGCCTGCATCTCTTCGATCTGTTGCACCTTGCGTTCCAGCGCCTGGATCAACTCCTCGCGCTTGTGTTCCCCCGGCGCCGGCATCAGCGCCTTGAGCTCCTGCAAGGTAAACCCGGCCTGTTGCGCGCTCTGAATCAACTGCAAGGTCTGTAAGGCTTCCGGTGCATAGCGCCGATAGCCGTTGGCCTGACGCCCGACTTGGCTGATCAGTCCTTCGGCTTCGTAAAAACGAATGCGCGACGCGGCTAATCCACTCTGTTTTGCCAGTTCTCCGATATTCATTGCGATGCCTGCTTGACATTAAAGTTAACTTTAAGCTTAGCCTGAGGCCTCCCCCGCTCAGGAGTCAACCCATGTCACCGTTTGAACCCTTGCACCTGCCCAACGGCCAAATCATCGCCAACCGCATCGCCAAAGCCGCGATGGAAGAAAACATGGCCGATCTCAACCAAGCACCCTCCCGTGCGCTCAAGCAACTGTACAAAGCCTGGGCGGACGGCGAGCCGGGCCTGTTGCTGACCGGCAACGTGATGATTGATCGCCGCGCCATGACCGGCCCTGGCGGCGTCGCGCTGGAAAACGAAGAACACCTGGACAGCTTCCGCGAGTGGGCCGATGTGGCACGGGCCAAGGGCGTGCATTTCTGGGTTCAACTCAGCCACCCGGGCCGCCAGACCATGGCCAACCTCGGCCAGCAAGCCCGGGCGCCGTCGGCCATCGCGATGGACTTGGGCAGTTTCTCGAAGATGTTCGCCACCCCTCGTGCCATGACCGAGGAGGATATCCAGGATGTGATCCAGCGCTTCGCCACCAGCGCGCGCCTGGCTGAGAAAGCCGGGTTCAGCGGCGTGCAGATCCACGGCGCACACGGTTACCTGATCAGCCAATTTCTCTCGCCTCTGAGCAACCACCGCACCGACCGCTGGGGTGGCTCCCTGGAAAACCGCGCACGCCTGCTGCTGGAAGTGATCCACGCCGTGCGCGCCAGTGTCAGCCCGTCGTTCTGCGTGGCAGTCAAGCTCAACTCGGCGGACTTCCAGCGTGGCGGCTTCGATGCAGCGGATGCGCGCGCCGTGGTGGAGATGCTCAACCCCTTGCCCATCGACTTGCTCGAATTGTCCGGCGGCAGCTATGAAGCGCCGGCCATGCAGGGTGAAGCGCGGGATGGGCGTACCCTGGCGCGCGAAGCGTACTTCCTGGAATTTGCCAAGGAACTGGCAAGCATCGCCACCATGCCGTTGATGGTGACCGGCGGCATTCGTCGCCTGCCCATCGTGCAGCAAGTGCTGGACAGCGGCATCGCCATGGCGGGCATCGCCACCGCGCTGACCCTGGAGCCGCAGCTGCTCAAGCACTGGCGCGAAGGCCGCGACCCCAACCCGCAACTCAAACCGATCCAGTGGCAGCGCAAGCCGCTTGCCGCCCTCGCCACCCTGGCCGTGGTACGCGACCAGATGCGCCGCCTGAGCCGCGGCCACCAGCCCAAGCCCAAGGTTGCACCGTGCCTGGCGCTGGTGCGTGATCAGTGGTTTATCGCTCGGCGCACTCGGCAGTACCGCGCAAGCATGACGCAATCTTCACATTAAAGGCGGAGCATTCGCCGTGATCGAACTGTCCCCTATTGATCAGCAGCTTTTAACCTCACTGACGATTGGAGTTCTTCATGGCGAAAATCAACCTGGCCCAGCAATTGGCGACCACCCTGGAACAGGCGGGCATCAAGCGCATCTGGGGTTTGACCGGTGACAGCCTCAATGGGCTGACCGACGCCTTGCGCAGCATGGACAGCATTGAGTGGATGCACGTACGTCACGAAGAAGTGGCCGCGTTCGCTGCGGGCGCCGAAGCGGCCGCCACCGGGGAGCTGACCGTATGCGCCGGCAGTTGCGGGCCGGGCAACCTGCATTTGATTAACGGTCTGTTCGACTGCCATCGCAACCACGTACCGGTGCTGGCGATTGCCGCGCAGATCCCATCGTCCGAGATCGGCCTGAATTACTTCCAGGAAACCCATCCCCAAGAGCTGTTCAAGGAATGCAGCCACTTTATCGAGCTGGTCAGCAACCCTGAGCAGATGCCCCAGGTGCTGCATCGCGCCATGCGTTCGGCGATTCTCAATCGCGGCGTGGCGGTGGTGGTGATTCCGGGGGATGTGTCGCTGCTGGAAGTCGAGGACAAGCTCAAACCCTGGCCCGCCCTGCACGCGCCGCGCACCTTGCCGGCGGAGCAGGACCTGCAACGCCTGGTCGAGATCCTGCAAAGCAGCCAGAAAGTCACCCTGCTGTGCGGCAGTGGCTGCGCCGGCGCCCATGACCAAGTCGTCGCCCTGGCCGACACCCTCGGTGCGCCGGTGGTGCATGCGTTGCGGGGCAAGGAGCATGTGGAGTGGGACAACCCGTTCGACGTGGGCATGACCGGCCTGATCGGCTTCAGCTCCGGCTACCACGCCATGCTCGACTGCGACACGCTGATCATGCTCGGCACCGACTTCCCCTATCGCCAGTTCTACCCCACTGACGCTACGATCATCCAGATCGACCGCGACCCCCAGGCCCTCGGCCGACGCGCCACCCTGGACTTGGGCATCGCCGCCGACGTCAGCGAGACCCTGGACGCCCTGCTGCCGCACCTGACCCGCAAAACCGACCGCAGCTTTCTCGACACGTCGTTGAAGCACTATGCAAAAGCCCGCCAGGGTCTGGACGATCTGGCGCAGCCGTCCAAAGCCAATCGGCCGATTCATCCGCAGTACGTCGCACGCCTGCTCAGCGAACTGGCGGACGACGATGCCATCTTCACCGCTGACGTCGGTTCGCCCACCGTGTGGGCCGCGCGTTACCTGAAGATGAACGGCAAGCGCCGCCTGATCGGCTCGTTCAACCACGGCTCAATGGCCAATGCCATGCCCCAGGCCATCGGCGCACAGGCAGCGTTCCCTGGACGCCAAGTGATCTCAATGTCCGGCGACGGTGGCTTTGCCATGTTGATGGGGGATTTCATTTCACTGGCGCAATTGAAGCTGCCGGTCAAAGTCATCGTGTTCGATAACGCGTCGCTGGGGTTTGTCGCCATGGAGATGAAGGCCGCCGGTTACCTGGAGGCCGGCACCGATCTCAAAAACCCGGACTTTGCCGCCATGTCCAATGCCATGGGCATTCTCGGTATTCGCGTGGAGCAATCCGAAGACCTGGAGCCGGCGTTGCGCCGTGCCCTGGCCCATGATGGCCCGGTGCTGGTGGATGTGGTCACCGCGACCCAGGAACTGGTGATGCCGCCCAGCATCAAGCTGGAACAGGCCAAAGGGTTCAGCCTGTACATGCTCAAGGCGGTGATGAGCGGGCGTGGCGATGAGGTGATCGAGTTGGCGCGCACCAACTGGCTACGATAAGCCGTATCTGTAGGGGCGTGTGGGAGCAATCCCCCACACCCCTCAGGCGCGTAATTCAGCCCCGCTGTTTTTCTACCCACTGGCCGTAGGCATCGATAAACGCCTGCAAGAATGGCTTGGTCTTTTCCGACACCTTGCCGCTGTCGTCAAACACGCTGCCCGCGCCGCCCAGGTAGGCTTCCGGCTGCTGCATGCACCACACATCCAGGAACACCAACGACTGGCGCAAATGGTGGTTGGCGCCAAACCCGCCAATCGCCCCCGGCGACACACTGATAATCGCCCCTGGCTTGCCGCTCCAGGCGCTTTTACCGTAAGGGCGCGAACCCACGTCAATCGCGTTCTTCAACGGCGCCGGCACTGAGCGGTTGTATTCGGGGGTCACGAACAGCACCGCGTCGGATGAACTCACCTGCTGACGGAAAGTGCTGTAGGCTGCCGGCGGTGAAGCACCATCGATGTCCTCGTTGTAGAGCGGCAGATCGCCGATTTCCACGATGTTCAACTTCAGATTGGCAGGGGCCAGTTCGGCCAACGCCAACGCGACTTTGCGGTTGATGGAGTCTTTTCTCAAGCTGCCAACCAGGACGGCAATCGTGTAGACCTTGCTCATTGAGGTTTCCCGACGTCTGACTAAAGGAGCTTGTAGTTATAGAGTCTTCGCCGCGCGTTCACCAGCAGGTTTTGCAGTGTTTCTAGAGGTTTGTATGGCGCCACGCAGCGTAGGAAGCTTCTGATAAAGCCTACGAATAGTATTTTTTTCTTATAGGTAAACTACCCCGCTCGCTGACGGTCTACACAAACGTAAATCGAGTGTTTATCTCCAGAGGTTCTAAACAGATGGCAGCAGTACTTGTCGGACAGTTCCATGCCAGAGATGCAGAAGGACGCGTGTATTCGGTGCATGAGTTCCAGGAATCCAACCCGGCCCAAGGCGACCTGGCTGGCTCGGCGCCTACCACCACCTACAAGCTGGCCATTGGCGATCGTGTAGAAAAACTGGAAGGCGACGAATTCAAACTGATTCAATCGGGGACGATTCTGGTCCGCGAGTCGCAAACCACCCTCGCTTCTTAAGATCGCGCCGTTTCTGCCTGCTCAGTCCTGGCCATTGATGGCATTGACTGGGCTGGGCGATCACGGTCGGCGGATCTCCGTCACTTCGGCATCAGCCTCACCCTCGACCTGTTTGAGCGTGACCATCAATTGCCCTCGCTCCCCTTCGACCGCATACAGTGATCGCGTGTAACCCGGCGCGCCATAAGCCGGATACGCCTGCACCTGACGCACCAGGGCAATGCCCAGCACCGCCCCCACCTGCTCGCTCACCTGCTCCTGGGAACGGATAAAGGTTTCCAGCGCCAGACTCTCCGGCAAGGGTTCGTCGTGATTACTCAAGAGATAAGCAGCCGTGCACCCCACGGTCAGAAGCACCAGGAGTTGCTTGGCCGTTACCCCAAAAAAGCGCGAGGGGATTGGCATGTGAGACCCGACCTGTTTTTGTTGTAAGTGCCGTTGGCGGCTTTGGTCATCGATGTTCGGACGCGCCATTCTAGTGGGGTCATGGCCGAAAGCCATAGGTGTGAGCGACCCGCGCAGTCTTTTTTGCGCATCGAGGCCCGCGCCATTGAAACCCCACGGCGCTGCACATAGACTCCGGCGATGCGTTTACGTCATATCGAAGTGATTCAGGCCATTTTGCAGACCGGACACCTCGGCACGGCCGCCGAGTGGTTGCAACTCCCCGTGGGCGATGTGGACGCAACGCTCAAGGATGCCGAGCATCAACTGGGCTTCATGTTGTTTGCCAGCGTGCGCGGGCGCCTACAGGCCACGCGCGAAACCCTGGAGTTGCAAGCCGACATCGCCTTGCTCTACGAAGCCCTGGAGCCGGTGCAACGCCTGGCCAGCCGCCTCAAACTCCATCACGCACCCACCCTGCGCGCCCTGTGCACTCCGCCCCTGGCCAATCAACTACTGCCGCAAAGCATTGCCGCATTGCGCCGGCGTTTTCAGGACACGCCGTGCAATCTGTCCAGCCAGCCGACGCGGGAGATCGTCAAAAGCCTGTTGCTGCGCGAGGCCGAAGTCGGCCTGAGCCTGCACGACCCCGAGCACCCGCAGATCCAATGCAATGTGCTGGCCCAAGGCAAGCTGCAACTGCTCGCGCCCCATGGCTGGCTCAAGCCCAAGCAGAAGTACATCGCCCTGCAGGAACTGGCCGGCCAGTCAATGATTGGCCTTGAAGGGCAAGACCCGCTCAGTCGTCTGCTGGACGCCAAGCTGCAAGCCCTGCGCCCGTTGCCCGTGGTGCAGACGCGGGTCCAGACCTATCAGATGATGCGCAGCATGGTAGAGGCGGGTGAAGGCTTGGCGATCGTCGACCCCTTCACCGCATACGGCGCTCGGGAGGCCGGACTGGATGCCTGCCCGGTGTCGCCGCCGATCATGGTCAGTCTGTATGCGCTGACGCTCAAGGACGCCACGCCCTCCCCGGCCTTGAATGCGTTGCTGGAGATCGTCACGCACAAGGCGCAAGCCCTTCTGGGCTGACTAAGCCTTGTCGACTTCGCTTTTGAACAGCCGATACCAGAAAATCGCCACTTCGCGGGTCTGCGGGTCGATGCCGCGATAGCGCAGGTGGTCGATCCCGCCCATCACATAGCCGCAGCGCTCATACAGGCGGCACGCGCCGAGGTTGTTGTTCTGGGTTTCCAGCACCATGCCCGGCAGGCTTTTCTTGCGGCTCCAGAACTGCGCCACATCCAGGAGCGCCTTGGCCACCCCGTGCCGGCGTGCTTGCAGCGCCACCGCCAGCTCGTCGACATGGGCAAAGCCGTTCCAATTGGTGCTGACGACGATGTGCCCCACCGGCTCGTCATCCAGGTAGGCCATAAAGATGGCGCTGTCGGGGGCGTTGCGGAAACTGGCGAACTCCTCCGGGTCGATGCCATAGCACTTGCGGTACGGCAGGATACGCTCCACCGGCCATTGATCGACCCGCTTACCCATCTGCGGCACGCCATAGCCACTGACTTCGAAGCTGAAATCATTGCCCCAGACATAAGCGTCAAAGCCTGCATCGGCGACCCGCACACTGAGCCCTGGATACTTCGGGTTCGTTACAGCTTGCATAGACATCCTTAACCTTTGATGCAATCGACGGTGTAACAACGACCACTGCCGCCGTCTTCGTGTTGTAACCCGTGAACATCCGCGACAAACCCAGGGAAACTGCTATCGAACGTGCGGGCAAATGCCAGGTAGTCGATGATCGACCGGGTGGACTCGGTAAAGCGTTCGCCCGGCATGATCAATGGGATGCCCGGCGGGTACGGCACCAGCATCACCGCTGCGACGCGCCCTGGCAAGGCATCGATGGAAACGGCCTCGACTTCGCCCCGGACCAACTGGTCGTAGGCGTCGGCTGGTTTCATGGCGATCTCCGGCAACACCGTGTACATGCGCTTGAGATGCTTGGCCGTGGCGTTGCTGCGGTAGCAACTGTGCAATTGGTTGCAGAGGTCGCGCAACCCCAGCCCCTGATAACGCACCGGCCCCTGGGCAAATACCGAGGGCAGGCAACTGGCCAGGCTGACATTGGCGTCGTAGTTGCGTTTGAACTCCAGCAACTCGGTGAGCAAGGTACTCCATTTGCCTTTGGTGATGCCCATGGAAAACAGCACGAGGAAGGAATACAGCCCGGTCTTTTCCACTACCAGCCCACGCTCCCAGAGGAATTTGCTGACCACTGCGGCGGGAATCCCGCAATCGCTCAACGCACCGCCGGCCGTGAGACCGGGCATGACCAAGGTGACTTTGATCGGATCGAGCAATACGTAGTCTTCGGCCACGTCGCCGAAGCCATGCCAGTCATCTTCGGGATGCAACAGCCAATCCGCCGTGGCAACACGGTCGATGCCGGCCACCGAGGGCGGTTGCCAGATGGAAAACCACCAATCCTCGGCCGGCAGATGCTGACGCAGATTGGCCAGGGCGCGGCGAAAACTCAGGGCCTCATCGAACATCTCCTGCAACAGCGAGCGGCCGGCCGGGCCTTCCATCATGGCCGAGGCGACATCCAGCGAGGCGATGATGCTGTATTGCGGTGAGGTGGAGATATGCATCATGAACGCTTCGTTGAACCGATCGCGGTCCAACTGGCGCGCGCCGCCGTCCTGCACATGGATCATCGACGCCTGGCTGAAGGCCGCCAGCAGCTTGTGGGTGGAATGGGTGGTGAACACCAGCGGGCTGTCTACGGTGCGCGAGGTGCCCATGCCGTAACGTCCGGCGAAGAACTCGTGAAACGCCGCATAGGCGTACCAGGCTTCATCGAAATGCAGCACCTCGACGCTGCTGCCCAGTTGCTGCTTGATCAGTTCGGCGTTGTAACACAGGCCGTCGTAAGTGGAATTGGTCACCACCGCCAACTTCACCTTGGGTGGCCGACCTCGGGTCAAGGGGCTGGCATCGATCTTGGCGCGGATCGACTCGGGGCTGAACTCGCTGAGCGGGATGGGGCCGATGATCCCCAGCTCATTGCGCTCCGGGCACAGGTACAGGGGAATGGCGCCGGTCATGATGATCGAATGCAGTACCGATTTATGGCAATTGCGATCCACCAGCACCAGATCATCGCGACCGACCATGGAATGCCAGACGATCTTGTTGGCGGTGGAGGTGCCGTTGATCACGAAAAAGGTATGGTCGGCGCCGAAATTGCGCGCGGCACGGGCCTCGGCATCGGCCAGAGGGCCGGTGTGGTCCAGTAACGACCCGAGTTCGGGCACCGAGACCGACAAGTCCGAGCGCAGGGTGTTTTCCCCGAAAAATTGATGGAACGCCTGCCCCACCGGGCTTTTGCGATAGGCCACGCCGCCGCCATGGCCGGGGGTGTGCCAGGAATAATTGGAGTCGGCGGTGTGCTGCACCAGCGCCTTGAAAAACGGCGGCAACAAGCCATCCAGGTAGGTGCGCGCCGCACGGGCCACTTGCCGGGCCAGGAACGGCACGGTGTCTTCGAACAGATAGAGAATGCCACGCAATTGGTTGAGTTCGCTCATGGCATCGGCCGGGGCGTTCTCCAGAGTGACCTGCTCACCCAAGGCGAAGATCGGCAAGTTCGGCGCACGCAACCTGGCCAGACGGATCAGCTCCACCATGTTTTGCAGCAGATGGGTGTTTTCACCGGCACCTTCGGCGGCGATCAGCATGCACGCCAGCCCGTGATGGGTAGACGCCACCAGCCGACCTTCGGCGTAGTCCACGGCGGAGAAGATACTGAAGCCCTCTTGTTCCAACTCCTGGGCAATCCCCCTTACCCGGTCACCGGCAACGGTGTCGGCCTTGATGTCGCGGTGCACGATAAGGACGGGGAATTTCAGGTCTTTGTACATGAGAGCTTGTAGTCCTGAGGGCTATGCACTCAAGGGTAGAAGCTGGGAGCGGATGTGGCGAATGAAGATTTTGACGGCCAGCGATGGAAGGGAGCGAGGCCCCCTTGCGCATTACTGTTGGGTCAGTTGGGTCCACAACGCCGGCGCCCCGGCCGACTTGGCAATGGCTTCCAGGCGTGCCGCGTGCTCTGCCAGGTCCTGCTCGCTGGCGCGAATGATAGTGGTGGGCTTGCGGTCGGCTGGCAGGCGGCGAATCTCCGAAGGGCGGTTGCCTGAACCTTCGGCCGAGCCGGCGCCATCGGACGCGTTACCGGCAAGGGACAGGCTGGTCTGCCCGCCGGTCATGGTCAGGTAAACGTCGGCGAGGATTTCCGAGTCGAGCAAGGCGCCGTGGAGTTCACGGCCGGAGTTGTCGACGCCATAGCGTTTGCACAGGGCATCCAGGCTGTTGCGCTGCCCCGGATGCCGTTCACGGGCCATCATCAGGGTGTCGAGGATCGAACAGTGCTGGGAGATGTCAGCGCGGTCGGTCTGCCCCATCAGGGCGAACTCGTTATTGATGAAGCCTACGTCGAACGCCGCGTTATGGATGATCAACTGGGCGCCGTTGATGAATTCGAAAAATTCATCGGCCACCTCGGCAAAACGCGGTTTGCCTTTGAGGAATTCGTCGGTGATGCCGTGAACGGCAATCGCGCCTTCGTCGCTGTCGCGATCCGGTTGCAGGTAGACGTGAAAATGACGACCGGTAAGGCGGCGCCCCATCAGTTCGACGCAGCCGATTTCAATGATCCGGTGGCCGTCGGTCACCGGCATGCCGGTGGTTTCGGTATCGAGTACAACAGATCGAATGGCCATCAGGGTTCAGCTCTCAACGGTGTGGGGTGGTTCAAAGCGCGCGATATTAACATGTCGACCGGCATCAGCCCTGCTTGTAGCCACGCACTTCATCGACACCCCGGTTGGCCAGTTGGTCGGCGCGTTCGTTACCGGGATGGCCGATGTGCCCGCGCACCCATTTCCAGGTGATGTCATGGCGATTGCATTGCTCATCGAGCAATTGCCACAAGTCGGCATTTTTTACCGGCTCCTTAGCGGCGGTTTTCCAACCGCGCTTCTTCCAGTTGACCATCCACTCGTTGATGCCCTTCATCACGTACTGCGAGTCGGTCACCAGCAACACGTTGCAGCGACGCTTGAGTTCTTCGAGGCCGCGAATGGCGCCCATCAGTTCCATGCGGTTGTTGGTGGTGTTGGCTTCGCCGCCCCACAATTCCTTCTCGACACCCTTGCAAACCAGTAAGGCGCCCCAGCCGCCTGGGCCGGGATTGCCTTTGCAGGCGCCATCGGTGAAGAGTTCTACGCTATCGGTCATCGGTTGCTCGGTCTGAAATCAAAAGAAGTTTTACGATTGGCTTTGCTTGCGGTTGACCTTGGCCATCGGCATTGGCACCAGCTTGCCTAGGGGTTCGCGTCGCGCCTGGCGTACCGGTCGCAACCCGACCGCGATCTTGCGCGCCACCAATAAATAGAAGCCGCCGCCCGACAACTGCCAGGCACCCGCCCTGCGCTCCCAGCCCGCCAGGCGAGCCTGCCACTTGGCCGAGGCAAGCGGCGGACGATAGCACCCGAAGCGGCGTTTCTCCAGCGCGAAGCCCAGCAGGTTGAGCCAGTCCCCCACCCGCGAGGGGGAGATGCAGCGCGCCTGGCGCAGGGCATCGTGAGCGAACACATGGCGCAGGCCCCAACTGCTCCAGGGGTTGATGCCGACAATCAGCAGATGCCCGCCAGGGCGGACGCTGCTCGCCGCTTCGCGCAGCAAGCCATGGGGTGACAGGCAGAAATCCAGGCCATGCTGCAACACCACCACATCGGCGGCGTGCTCGCTCAACGGCCAGGCTTGTTCCTCGCAGACAATTTCCACGCCCGGCAATGGCGCGCCAAGACGCACATTGCGCTGCACCTGCGGCGCGGCGGGCGGTGTTTGGGCCGAGGGGCCGTAATGCACCAGATAACCACCGAAAAACCGGCCCAACTCGTCTTCGAGCATGCGCCGCTCTTCATCCAGCAAAAATTGCCCGACCGGTCCGGACAACCATTCACGGGCCGCGCTGATCAGAGCCAGCCACTCAGGATCGGCCTGGGCGAACGCTTTATCAGTCATTGCATTCTCCAACTTGCCTAGACGTTCTAAGATGCACCAATGTGTTCAGCTTGGCGAATCGAAGAATGATACAGATCAGTGCCCTGCCCGCCTTCACCGATAACTACATCTGGTTGTTACAAGACCCCGGCACCCAGCGCTGCGCGGTGGTCGACCCCGGCGATGCCGCGCCGGTACTGGCTTGGTTGCAGCAGCATCCAGGTTGGTCCCTCACCGATATCCTCATCACTCACCACCACCACGACCATGTCGGCGGTGTCGAGCGTTTGAAGAGTGCAACAGAGGCCACCGTCTACGGCCCGGCCGATGAAAACATCCCGGCGCGGGATGTGGCTTTGCGCGACAACGACCGCGTCAGCATGCTCGGCTGGGATTTCGACGTCTACGCCGTACCCGGCCATACCCTCGGCCATATCGCCTACTACCATGAGGGCGTGCTGTTCTGTGGCGATACCCTGTTTGCCGCCGGTTGCGGGCGTCTGTTCGAAGGCACCCCCGAGCAAATGCACGCCTCGCTGCAACGCCTGGCCGCCTTGCCCGACGACACGCAGGTGTATTGCACTCATGAGTACACCCAAAGCAACCTCAAGTTTGCCGCGGCGGTGGAGCCGGACAACACCGATATTGCCGAACGAGTGGAGCATGTGCGCCAGCTACGGTCTCGCAATGAAATGACGCTGCCGTCCAATCTGGCCCTGGAAAAGCGTACCAACCCCTTTTTGCGCACCGCTGAAACATCCGTTAAACAAAAAGCGGACGAACGGAACGGACGCGACAACCGCTCTGGGGCCGAGGTGTTTGCCAGCTTGAGGGCATGGAAAGATAAGTTCTAAGTCGATGCAATCTGATACGCAATTTCTGAATGGTTGACCGGAACCTAAGTGCTTTCTAGAATCGCCCGACATTTTTGCCCGGAACTTACTTCCAGCCAATGTCGTCATCTATTCGTAAATCCAACCATTCAGACGCATTGACCCGCCTGGCTCAAGCTGTGGCGGTGGCCGTGTCCGCCACACTGGCGGGCTGCCAATCGACGAATTTCGCCGCACAATCCACCGTGCAACCCAAACCCAATCTTGCCGCCAAAATCAAACAGAAACCTATCTGGCTCTCCGAGAAGCCCAGCCCTGAAGTACCCCAGGACGTCTGGGAGCGCATGCGCCGAGGCTTCCAATTGCAGGAGGGTGTAGGCGTCAACCCGCGCATCGAGCAACAGCGTCTGTGGTTCGCGAGCAACCCTTCCTTTCTCGAAAACGCCGGTGAGCGCGGCAGCCTCTACATTCATTACATTGTCGAACGTCTTGAAGAACGCAACATGCCCCTGGAGCTGGCACTGCTGCCAGTGATCGAAAGTGCCTACAACCCAATGGCCTATTCGCGCAGTGACGCGGTCGGCCTGTGGCAGTTCATCCCCTCCACCGGGCGCTACTTCAACCTGCGCCAAACCCGCGCCTACGACGGCCGTCGCGACATCACCGCCTCCACCACCGCCGCCTTGGACTACCTGACCCGTCTGCACGACATGTTCAACGGCGATTGGCTGCTGGCCCTTGCCGCGTATAACGCCGGCGAAGGCACCGTCAGCCGCGCCATCGAACGCAACGAAAAGCTCGGCCTGCCAACCGATTACTGGAACCTGCCGCTGCCCCAGGAAACCAAGGACTACGTGCCCAAGTTCCTGGCGCTGTCCCAAGTGGTGCTGGCGCCCGAAGCCTACGGCGTCAACCTGAACCCGATTGCCAACACGCCGTACTTCGAAGTGGTGGAAGTCAAGCAAAGCATGGACCTGTCCCGGGTCGCCGCGCTGGCTGAAATCGACGAAGACGAGCTGTTCCAGCTCAACCCGGCGTTGAAACAACGAACCACCCTGGACGGGCCGCAGCATTTGCTGGTGCCCAGTTCCAAGGCGCAACTGCTCACCAGCACCCTGTCGACGATGAAGCCTGAAGAATTGCTGGCGATGCGTCCGAAAAAACAGGTATTCGACGAAGTCGAGACCGCGCGGGTGGCCGGCCGCACCCGCACCTATAAAGTGCGCAGTGGCGATAACCTGACGCTGATCGCCAAAGCCAATAAAGTCGATGTGCACGACCTGCAGCGCTGGAACCAGCTCAACGGCCAGGCCCTAAAAGTCGGCCAGACCCTGGTGATGCAGGACACCCGCAAGGTGGTGGCCAAGGCCGACAGCAAGAAACCGGTGCAGTACAAGGTCAAGAAAGGTGATTCGCTGTACATCGTCGCCAAGCGCTTCAACGTCGAGATGCAGCATCTCAAGCGCTGGAACCCGCGCACCGGCCAGGCACTGAAGCCAGGGCAAATGCTGGTGGTGTCTGGGCCGCGCTAACGCCTGAAGAACGCCGCAGAAACCATGTGGGAGGGGGCTTGCCCCCGATATTGGTGTGTCAGCCAGTGAATCTGGTGACTGGCACACTGTCATCGGGGGCAAGCCCCCTCCCACATTGCTCTCCAGTGTTTGCGACTGCCTTTTTCCAACCGGAACAAGCTGTTACTGTACCGACCATAAAGCCCAAGCCGCCTGGATCGGATCTCTGACTTGAAGCGTCCCCTCCTTCTACTAATAAGTCTGGCCTTGAGCTTCGCTGCGAACGCGACGATTACCGAAAGCCACGGTTATGCGCAGTTCGGCACGCTCAAGTACCCGGCCAAATTCACCCACTTCGACTGGGTAAACCCTGCGGCGCCTAAAGGCGGCACTTTGCGGGTGATGGGGTTTGGCACCTTCGATACTCTCAACCCCTATACTTTCAAGGGCTCAAGCCCGGTTTCCACGCCCAACTTCTCGCAATACGGCATCAATGAGCTGAACGAGCCGCTGATGGTCGGCACTGGCGAATATGCGCCGTCCGGCGATGAACCCACATCCAGCTACGGCCTGATTGCGCAGTCGGTGGAATACAGCGAGGACCGCAGTTGGGTGGTGTTCAATCTGCGTCCGCAAGCGCGCTTCCATGACGGCAAGCCGATCACCGCCGACGATGTGGCGTTTTCCTATCGCACCCTGCTGACCGAAGGCCACCCGCAATACCGCACCAATCTGCAGGAAGTGGCGCGGGTGGATGTGCTCAACCCCCATCGAATCCGCTTTGTGTTCAAGCGCGCCGGTAATCCATTGCTGATCCTGCGCCTGGGGGAGTTACCGGTGCTGCCCCAGCACTATTGGAAAAATCGCGATTTCAAGGCCACCACCTTCGAGCCGCCGCTGGGCAGTGGCCCGTACCGTATCAGCAAGGTCACGCCGGGCCGGCAACTGGTGTTCGAACGGGTCAAGGACTACTGGGGCAAGGATCTGCCGGTCAACCGGGGGTTCTACAACTACGACAAGGTCGACGTAGAGTTCTACCGCGACAGCGACGTGGCCTTCGAAGCCTTCAAGGCCGGCGAGTTCGACATTTATATCGAACACCAGGCCAAAAACTGGGCCAATGGATACAACTTCCCGGCAGTCAACCGTGGTGAGGTGATCAAGGCACAGATTGCCCACCAGATCCCGACCCAGAGCCAAGGCCTGTTCATGAACACGCGGCGCCCGACCTTCAGCCAGATCAAAGTGCGCGAAGCCCTGGGCCTGATGTTCGACTTCGAGTGGACCAACCGCACGCTGTTCAGCAACGCCTATAAACGCACCTTGAGTTACTACCCTAACAGCGAGTTCGCCGCGACCGGCCTGCCGGTCGGGCATGAATGGCTGATGCTGTCGCCCTATCGCGATCAACTGCCGCCTAACCTGTTCACCCAAGCCTTCAGCCTGCCCCAAACCGACGGACGCGGTATCCCGCGCGAGACCTTGCGCCATGCCCTGGCCCTGCTCGGTGAAGCTGGGTGGACATTGTCGGGGCAGCGTCTGCTGAACAAGGACGGGCAGCCGCTGCGCTTCGAGATCCTGCTGGTCAACCCGAACCTGGAGCGGATTCTGCAGCCCTACGTCGAGAACCTGATCAGCATCGGCGTCGATGCGCGCCTGCGTACCGTCGACCGTGCGCAATACAAGCAACGCCTGGATCAGTTTGACTTCGACATGATCCTGATCACCCTCAACCAGACCCTCAGCCCGGGCCTGGAGCAATGGCAGTACTTCCACTCCAGCCAAGCCGCGATCAAGGGCAGCAAGAACTACGCGGGCATCGCCAACCCGGTGGTCGACCATCTGCTGGAACAGCTGCTGGCGGCCCAAACCCGCGAAGAACAACTGGCCGCGGGGCGCGCCCTGGACCGGGTGCTGCTGTGGCAGCACTACAGCATTCCCAACTGGTACCTCAACTATCATCGCCTGGCCTACCGCAACCGGTTCGCCTTTGTCACCACGCCGCCCTATAGCCTGGGTCTGAGCGCGTGGTGGCTGAAAGCTTCGGAGAAAGCCCAATGATGTATTTGCGTACTGCACTCGTCAGCCTGTTGCTGTGCACCGCGGCCCACGCCGCGCCACAACATGCGTTGACGCTGTATAACGAACCGCCGAAATACCCCGCCGATTTCAAACACTTCGATTACGTGAATCCGGATGCGCCCAAGGGCGGCACTTTCCGCGAATCGAGCATGGGCGGCTTCGACAGCCTCAACCCGTACATCAGCAAGGGCGTGCCCGCCGACAATATCAGCCTGATCTACGACACCCTGGCCATGCAAAGCCTGGACGAACCGATCACCGAGTACGGCCTGGTGGCCGGCAAGATCGAAAAAGCCCCGGACAACAGCTGGGTACGCTTCTACCTGCGCCCCGAAGCGCGCTTCCATGATGGCCACCCTATCCGTGCCGAAGACGTGGTGTTTACCTTCCAGACCCTGATCAAGGACGGCGCACCGATCTACCGCACCTACTACGCCGATGTCGACGACGTGGTGGCCGAAGACCCGCTGCGGGTGCTGTTCAAGTTCAAACGGACCAATAACCGCGAATTACCGCTGATCCTCGGCCAACTGCCGGTATTGCCCAAGCACTGGTGGGCAACTCGCGACTTTTCCCGGGGCAACCTGGAAATACCCCTGGGCAGCGGACCGTACAAGGTCGCCGAGGTCAAGGCCGGACGCATGATTCGCTACGAGCGGGTCAAGGACTATTGGGCCAAGGACCTGCCGGTGGCCAAGGGCTTTTACAACTTCGATTACCGTGTCACCGACTATTACCGCGACAACACGGTGGCACTGGAAGCGCTGAAGGCCGGGCAGTTCGACTATTGGCAAGAGATGAGTGCCAAGAACTGGGCCAACGCTTACAACATTCCGGCGGTCACCCAGGGCCGGCTGATCAAGGAAGAGATCCCCAACGGCAACCCAACCGGCATGCAGGGCTTTGTGTTCAATACGCGCAGACCGATGTTCCAAGATGTGCGGGTGCGCAAGGCCATCAGCCTGCTGCTGGATTTTGAATGGAGCAACAAACAGCTGTTCAACGGCGCCTACACCCGCACCCGTAGTTATTTTGAAAACTCGGAAATGGCCGCCACCGGCCTGCCGGGCCCGGATGAACTGGCCATCCTTGAGCCGTTGCGGGACAAAATTCCTCCCGAAGTCTTTACCCAGGCCTTCGAACCGGCCAAGACCGACGGCAGCGGCATGATCCGCGCACAGCAACGCGAGGCCTATCAGCTATTGCAAGAGGCCGGTTGGCGCATCGTCGACGACAAGATGGTCGACGCCCAAGGCAAACCGGTGACCATTGAGTTCCTGCTGGCCCAGACCGAGTTCGAGCGCGTGCTGTTGCCATTCAAACGCAACCTGGCGGACCTCGGTATCGACCTGGTGATTCGTCGCGTCGATGTGTCGCAATACATCAACCGCCTGCGCTCGCGAGACTTCGACATGTTGGTGGGCAGCTTCCCGCAATCGACCTCGCCGGGGAACGAACAACGCGAGTTCTGGAAGTCATCCAGCGCGGACAAGCCTGGCAGCCGTAACTACATGGGCCTCAAGGACCCGGCCATCGACCAACTGGTGGAAGCGTTGATCGACGCCGATTCGCGCAAAAGCCTGGTGGCCCAGGCCAAGGCCCTGGATCGGGTGCTGCAGTTCGGTTACTACGTGATCCCCAACTGGCACATCAAAACCTTCCGCGTGGCGTACTGGGACCACCTCGGCCATCCAAAAACACCGCCGCGCTACGACGTCGGCACCGCCACCTGGTGGGCCAAACCCGAGGTCAAACCGGTAACCCCCGAGAACACCACCCCCAGTGCCGACTCGGCAAGCGGAGGCGATTGAATGCTGGCCTATATTGTTCGCCGCCTGTTGCTGATTATCCCGACGCTGTTCGGAATTCTGCTGATCAACTTCGTCATCATCCAGGCGGCTCCCGGTGGCCCGGTGGAGCAGATGATCGCCAAGCTCGAAGGCTTTGAAGGCGCCACCAGCCGGATTGCCGGCGGCGGTGCCGAAGTCTCCGTGGCCGGCTCCAGCTACCGCGGCGCCCAGGGCCTGGACCCGGCGCTGGTCAAGGAAATCGAGAAGATGTACGGCTTCGACAAATCGGCGCCGGAACGCTTGTGGATCATGGTCAAGAACTACGCGCGCCTGGATTTCGGCGACAGCTTTTTCCGCGACGCCAAGGTCATCGACCTGATCAAGGAAAAACTGCCGGTGTCCATCTCCCTCGGTTTATGGAGCACGCTGATCATGTACCTGGTGTCGATCCCGCTGGGGATCGCCAAAGCCACGCGGCACGGCAGCCATTTCGATGTGTGGACCAGCTCGGCGATCATCGTCGGCTACGCGATCCCGGCGTTTCTGTTTGCGATCCTGCTGATCGTGGTGTTCGCCGGCGGCAGCTATTTCGACTGGTTCCCGTTGCGCGGGCTGACGTCCAACAACTTCGACGAGCTGAGCTGGGGCGGCAAGATCCTCGATTATTTCTGGCACCTGGCGTTGCCGATCACGGCGCTGGTGATCGGCAACTTCGCCACCATGACCCTGCTCACCAAAAACAGCTTCCTCGATGAGATCAACAAGCAGTATGTGATCACCGCCAAAGCCAAGGGGCTGACCAATCACCGCGTGCTCTACGGCCACGTATTCCGCAACGCGATGCTGCTGGTGATCGCTGGGTTCCCCTCGGCGTTTATCGGGATTTTCTTCACCGGCTCGTTGCTGGTGGAAGTGATTTTCTCCCTCGATGGCCTGGGCCTGATGAGCTTCGAAGCCGCCATCAACCGCGATTATCCGGTGGTGTTCGGCACGCTGTTTATCTTCACCCTGCTGGGGTTGATCGTGAAGCTGATCGGCGACCTCACCTATACCCTGGTCGATCCGCGTATCGACTTTGCCAGCCGGGAGCATTGAGATGAACCTGTCCCCCCTCAATCGCCGTCGGTTCGAACGCTTCAAGGCCAACAAGCGTGGCTGGTGGTCGCTGTGGCTGTTCTTGATTCTATTTGTGCTCAGCCTGGGCGCCGAGCTGATCGCCAACGACAAGCCCTTGGCCGTGCATTACGACGGCGACTGGTATTTCCCTGCGCTCAAGCGTTACCCGGAGACCACGTTCGGCGGCGAGTTCCCTCTGGAGGCCAACTACAAGAGCCCGTATATCCAGGAACTGCTCAAGGCCAAGGACGCCTGGACGTTGTGGGCGCCGATTCCGTTCAGCTACCAGAGCATCAATTACGACCTCAAGGTGCCGGCGCCGGCTCCGCCCTCAAGCGTCAACCTGCTGGGCACTGACGACCAGGGGCGCGATGTGCTGGCGCGGGTGATCTACGGCTTTCGCGTGTCGGTGCTGTTCGCGCTGACGCTGACCGTGCTCAGTTCGATCATCGGCGTGATCGCTGGCGCGTTGCAGGGCTTCTACGGCGGCTGGGTCGATCTGGCCGGGCAACGCTTTCTGGAGATCTGGTCGGGGTTGCCGGTGCTGTACCTGCTGATCATTCTCGCCAGTTTCGTGCAGCCTAACTTCTGGTGGCTGCTGGGGATCATGCTGCTGTTTTCGTGGATGAGCCTGGTGGATGTGGTGCGCGCCGAGTTCCTGCGCGGGCGCAACCTGGAATACGTGCGCGCGGCGCGGGCCTTGGGTATGCAGAACGGCGCAATCATGTTCCGCCACATCCTGCCCAATGCCATGGTTTCGACCATGACCTTTATGCCGTTCATTCTCACCGGCGCCATCGGCACCCTTACCGCCCTGGACTTCCTCGGCTTTGGCCTGCCCGCCGGCTCGCCGTCCCTGGGCGAACTGGTGGCCCAGGGCAAATCCAACCTGCAAGCGCCGTGGCTGGGCATGAGTGCCTTTGCCGTGCTGGCGATCATGTTGAGTTTGCTGGTGTTTATCGGCGAGTCCGCTCGCGATGCCTTCGACCCGAGGAAATGAGATGAATCAGGACAATCTGATCGAAATCCGCGACCTCAGCGTCGAGTTTGTGACCGGCGAGCATCATCACCGGGTGGTGAGCAACGTCAGCTTCGATATCAAGCGCGGCGAAACCCTCGCGCTGGTGGGCGAAAGCGGTTCCGGCAAATCGGTGACCGCCCACTCGATCCTGCGCCTGCTGCCCTACCCGCTGGCGCGGCATCCGTCCGGCACCATCCAGTACGCGGGGCAGGACCTGTTGACCCTCAAGGAAAAGCCCCTGCGGCACATTCGCGGTAACCGCATCGCGATGATTTTCCAAGAGCCGATGACCTCGCTGAACCCACTGCACAGCATCGAAAAGCAGATCAACGAAGTCCTTGGCCTGCACAAGGGCCTCACCGGCAAGGTCGCCACTCAGCGCACCCTGGAGCTGCTGGAGCTGGTGGGCATCCCTGAACCGCACAAGCGCCTCAAGGCCCTGCCCCATGAATTGTCCGGCGGCCAGCGGCAGCGCGTGATGATCGCCATGGCCCTGGCCAACGAGCCGGAACTGCTGATCGCCGACGAGCCCACCACCGCTCTGGACGTCACCGTGCAGTTGAAAATCCTCGAACTGCTCAAGGAACTCCAGGCACGCCTGGGCATGGCCTTGCTGCTGATCAGCCACGACCTGAACCTGGTGCGACGCATCGCTCATCGCGTGTGCGTGATGCAGCAAGGTTGCATCGTCGAGCAGGCCGATTGCCAGACGCTGTTCCAGGCCCCGCAGCACCCCTATACCCAGGAACTGCTGGCCGCCGAGCCCAGCGGCGGGCCGGCGACCAATGCCGTCGGGCCGCCGTTGCTGGTGGTGGATGACCTCAAAGTGTGGTTCCCCATCAAGAAGGGCTTTTTGCGCAGCACCGTCGATTACGTCAAAGCGGTGGACGGCATCCACTTCAGCCTGCCCCAGGGCCAAACCCTGGGCATCGTCGGCGAAAGCGGCTCGGGCAAATCCACCCTGGGCCTGGCGATTCTGCGCTTGATCGGCAGCCGCGGCGGCATTCGTTTCGAAGGCCAGCAAATGGATGCCCTCAACCAGCAGCAGGTGCGCCCGCTGCGCCGGGAAATGCAGGTAGTGTTCCAGGACCCGTTCGGCAGCCTGAGCCCACGCATGTGCGTCAGCGAGATCGTCGGCGAAGGATTGCGCATCCATAAGATGGGCACCCCGGCCGAGCAGGAAGCGGCGATTATCGCGGCGCTCAAGGAAGTCGGCCTGGACCCCGACTCGCGCCATCGCTACCCCCACGAATTCTCCGGTGGCCAGCGCCAGCGCATCGCCATTGCCCGCGCGTTGGTGCTCAAGCCGCGCTTGATCCTGCTCGACGAGCCCACCTCGGCCCTCGACCGCACGGTGCAGCGCCAGGTGGTGGAACTGCTGCGCAACCTGCAAGCCAAGTACAACCTCACCTACCTGTTCATCAGCCACGACCTGGCGGTGGTCAAGGCGCTGAGTCACCAATTGATGGTGATCAAGCAGGGCCAAGTGGTGGAGCAAGGTGATGCGCAGGCGATCTTTGCCGATCCACAACATGCCTATACCCAGCAATTGCTCAAAGCCGCGTTTCTGGCGGCGCCCGACGACTGCCCGACGCATAGCCCTCCCTGACTGCCCTGGCGGAACCACACCACAACCGGTGCGGAAAGCCCTGCTACTGAAGCGACCGCCAACGGAGGGATGATCCGGGTTTAGCTACCCGGAGCCCTCTTCATGGACGATTTCCCCAGCCTGGCCCTGAGCGGGGCCGACCCGCACGATGGCATTGCGATGTCAGTCACCGTCGGTCCCTCCAGCGCCACGCCGCTTGAGCCCCAGACACACCCCAGCGGCGACGCCGCCTTGATCGCGCGGTTGATCAGCCTGCTCTCCGGCACGACAGACGCAGCCTTGCCCGCCGCAACCACGCCGGTACCCATCCCCGAACTATCCCTGCTGGGTCAGTGGTGCGCGGCGTTCAGCAAGGCCGTCAACAGCAAGGACTTTATCGCCTGGGCCGCTACAGAAGGCATGGTGCTGAGCACACTGCGGGTACATGACAGCAACCTCCACGTCACCGCACACGGCGTGCCCAAGGTGTTTACCCTGGCGGGCACGTCCAAATGGTGGACGTTGGCCAAACCCATCATTTTCATCAGCCAACTGCTCGACCCGCTCGCGCTGGGCATGCCATACATCGGCACCAAATCGAATGACGGCATCACCACACTGACGCTGAACCTCGTACTGGCGTTCCATGGCTACCCTATGCCAACCAATCGCCTCGCGGCACTGGCGATCATTGAGGAATTGCGTGCGCTGCAAGCCTTCCCGGCGTTTGACGATAACGGCCGCAGCAAATCGATCATCCACGCGGAACTGACGCAACAGCGGCTCGATTTTCAGCGATTGGCCACTGCCCTGGAGCAATGTGACGGAACACCTTCCGAGCTCAGCCACA
The DNA here is from genome assembly GCF_042610415.1 of Pseudomonas sp. MD330_10. Taxonomy (NCBI): domain Bacteria; kingdom Pseudomonadati; phylum Pseudomonadota; class Gammaproteobacteria; order Pseudomonadales; family Pseudomonadaceae; genus Pseudomonas; species Pseudomonas sp. MD330_10. Next base: position 69,290 of record NZ_JBHGZU010000009.1, on the reverse strand, counting down.
CCCGCGTCGACCTGACCTCCCACTCGACGCTGGCCAAAAGCGTCAAGGAAGCCGCGCTGCTGTTGTACTTGATCCTGGATGAGCACCACCTCGTCGATGCCCAGGCCCACTATGATTTCGCGCGCCAGTTGATCTGTGTGACCGAGCGCGATACGGCCCAGGAACAACGCACGCTGCTGCCCTCACCGACGCCACATTGGGAACGGTTGGTGCTGCTGGGTTCGCAACTGGGGGTGCGCATCTACCCCGATCACTCCGTCGACCTCACCGACGCCCTGACGGCCTACGGCTTCGAACCTGTGCAAGGGCCCGCACATATCGGTGCGTTGATCCAGCGCTTGCGCCAATGGCCGACGCCCGCGCAACCGGTGGTGCTCAAGGCTGTGCGCACCGCGGCAACACTCAGACGCTTTCGCCATTATGTGGGCATGATGAATGACCGCCACCGCCTGCGTACCGTGCTGACGCAAATGATCGGCAGCGGCCTGTTACAAGGGCCCGACGGCCTGGACCAGGTGATCAGTGGCGACCCGGACGCGCTCCGGGCCACAGTGAAGAGTGCCTACCGCCACTTACGCCTGGTGACCGACGATCCGGCCTTTCTGGCCCTGCGTAGCCGCCTGCGCATCGATCCCGCCAGCCACGTGCTGCTGAGCGAATCCGGCAACATCGAGGCCCGCGACTTGGACGGCGTCTGGAAGTCCCTGAACGATGCCGTGGCCGAGCATGACCACCTGCTGGAGCGGGTATCGCAATTGCGGCCGCTGGCCGCCCGAACGGGTGGCCAGTTGCGCACCAACGACACGGTGAGCGTGCAGCAGGCGTTGCGGTTGTACGGTTTTCGTGTGCCGCAAAGCCTGGCGGATGCTCGGCGGGTGCTGCAACGCCTGGAGGTCAGCCTGCCACAACGGTCAAGCCAGGGATCGTATTGGCGTGCACTCAAGCCGCGCGACGCGCGCCCTTCGGCCTGGACCCTGTCCCAGCAGGAGCGTGAACAGCTCGTCGCGCTCAGCCTCGACTTTATGCAGGGCCGGCCCGACACGCTGTTCGAATACCTGAGCCAGCCCCTCCTGACCGGCAAGACTGTGGCTGACGTCAGAGCCGAAGCCGATTACCTGATCCCGTGCCTGCTCGCATCGCCCCTGGCCCAACAACTGGGCGAAGTGCTGTCCAACACCCTGCACTGGCATGGCGGCCACGCCAGCGAACGGGGCGAAAGCGGCAGCCGCAACGCGCTGATACTGGCCGCGCTGATCCTGAGCCTGGACCCAAGGTTCGAGGCACATCCCACGGGTATCCAGGTGCTGGACTGGCACGGCGACTTCTATTGGGGCGAGTCCATACCGTTCGTGCGCCGGGACATCGAAACCGCTATGGGCGTGTTGGACAGACCCACGGCGGCCCTGGCGGCGCACTTGATCCTCAGTGAAAAAGGCCCGCAGTTGCTGGTGCGCGACATCCCCGAAGACGAGCCCTACCTGGGCTCACATACCTGGACGCTGTTCTGTCAGTACGTTATGTACCTGGAAAAAAGCCTGCCGGGCTCGTCCCGTCAATTCACCCACGCGCAGATCATGGCCCTCGCGTACCTGCCACCCGAAGATCGCTGGCAGACCTTTCTTGACAGCCCTCAGGCCACCACGGCGGTGCTGGAGTGGGCCGTGGTCAACGGCGTGCTGGCGCCTCAACGGCGCTATGGCACACAGTCCGTGAAAAACGCGGTCGATGCGATCAATGCCCAGCGGACACGCCTGCGCAGCACCCTGGAAGCGTTCGCCGAACCCGTGGTATGGCTGCGCCAGACCGCCCTGAACGACCTGCGCCGCGTGTATCCCGACAACGGCTGGCTGGAGGCGCGCATCCTGATGTGGCTGCCGCTTGACTCGCCATTTTCTGAAGACAAGCGCTTCGAAGGTATCCATACCGGCCCTAAATATTCGTTCACCGATCTGCATATGGCCGGCGACCTGGACGCCACCTCCCAGCATTGGCACTCGTCCCAGCCAGCCGTCAAATATCGACAGATGGCCAAGCGCTTTCATTTGCTGGGGTCGGTCAGCCAGGTATTTTTCCAAGCCTTCGATCACAAGTTGCAACAGCTCAAGGCGGCTTATCGCGAGTCCATCTGTTTTGGGTTGTCGCAACTGACCCTGCCGCGCCGAGAGGCGCTGGAATACGGTCAGGTGCGATTTTTCCAGCTCAGCCGCCCCAGCGCCTCAAGCAGTGCCGCCGCCCAAGTGGGACGATTCGGTGTGCTGATGGCCGTCACCTATGTCAGCACCACGTATGTCTACGAATGCTTCCCCAGGCAACTGCTTATACGCCCTCGCCTCGACCTCGATGCCCGGCAATTGCCGCAGGGCGTCGACACCGCCAGCCACTTCGACTGGGCAGCCTATGCACAGGGTGCGTGGCCACAAGACCCAGGGTCGTCGACAGCGACCACTGATTTGCTCCTCACCCCGCTCGGCAATAACCTGCCCCAGGCGCCCGAAGTGCCGCCACTGGATAGCCTGGGCAGACGCGTGCCACGCACGCTGGACTCACCGCGCAGCCATGCAGTGGCCGACGTTATCCTGGAGCACCCATTGCACGATGGCCTGGCCTTGCGCGAAAAAGCCAAGCGCCCACTGACGCTGCTTGAAGCCGCAAGCGGCACCGACCCGTGGGCCGACTTTTTGCTGGAAATGGCGCTCAAGGCGGACTGACGCTTGAACAGTCGGCGCTTTGATATAAAGTTGCTCACTCGATCTGCGCCAGGAGCCCTGCCCATGACCACCGCGACCGCCCCTGTTTTCTGGCGCGACCCAGCGCTGGCGTTTATCGAAGCGCGCACCATCGCCGACGGGCGCAAAGTCACTTATGCACGGCACGCCCACGAGCACTTTTCCATCGGTGCGATCACCACCGGACGCAGCTATTACCACTACGGTGCCGACACGTTTGAAATCAGCGCTGGCACCGTGGTGTTGATGAACCCCGGCGATGTCCATGCCTGCAACCCCATCGCCAACGAGCAGTGGTCCTACCAGATGCTGTATATCGACACGCCCTGGCTCACCGAGCTGCAATATCAGTTGGGTTTCAGCACCGATCAGGGCTACCGGCCATTCGACACACCGTATACCCGCGACCCACTGCTGTACCGTGGCTTGCTGGAGCTGTACCGCATCGTCGTGGATGAGCAGGCCGAACACCTGCAAAAGCAGAGCGCGCTGGTGAGTTACTTCAGCGACGTGCAGCAACGCCTGAACCCGTCGCCGACGCCGGTGCGTGAGGTGAACCACAAGCTGGAACGGGCAGCCGAATACATCCGGGAACACTGCACTCAAGCGTTGAAGCTCGAAGATATTTGCCAGGCGGCCGAGCTGTCGCCTTCTTACTTGATCCGTGCGTTCAAGCAGTATTACGGGCTGACGCCCCATGCCTTTTTGGTTAACCAACGCATTCAATTTGCCCGCGCCCAATTGCGCCAGGGCGAGCTGATCGCCGATGTGGCCCTGGCCGCCGGGTTTGCCGACCAGGCGCATTTCCAGCGCGCGTTCAAGCAGCACTTCGCCGCCACGCCGGGGCAATACCGCGACCGCCTCAAGCCATCAGCAAATAACCCACACTGGCCACCAGCAACGCGGCCATTGAACGGTTAAACACCCGCACGCCCTGGGGGTTGCTCAGGTAGCGGCGCAAAAAGGTGCCAGCGTAGGCCCAGCACGCCACCGACAGGTAGCAGATCACCAGATAGAGGCCGGCAAACACCCAGACCTGCGCCCTGGCGTTGTCCGCCACAAACAACCCCATCCCCGCAACACAAGCCAGCCAGGCTTTGGGGTTGAGCCATTGCATGATTGCGCCGTAGAGCATCGATGGCGCGGTAGCACGGCCTTGGGCGTCCAAGCGCCCATCATCCACCGCCAGTTTCCAAGCCATGTACAGCAGGAAGGCCACCCCGCCCCACTGAATCAGCTGAGTCAGGATCGGCCAGCGCAGCAGCACCTCATGCAGGCCCAGGCCAATCAGCACCAACAGCACGGTAAAGCCCACGGCGGCGCCGAATACATGTTTCTGGCTGGCGGCAAAACCGAAGCGCGCGCCCGAACTGAGCGCCACCACATTGACCGGGCCGGGGGTGATGGAGGTGGCCAGCGCGAAAGCGGCCATGGAAAGAATCAAGCTCATGACGAATCCCTGTGACAGTGAAGATAACGTCACGGTAAAGGGACGACGGCATCTGGTATTGAATAAAATGCCCCCCTAAAGCGCTATTTCGCGAATAACTCACGGTCCCGCATCTTCACATGACCGGTGCGGTAATAGGCATCGAACCAGGGTTTGTCCCCGGGTGCCGGTGGTTTGGCCAGGCGCAAGGTATCCAGCGCGCCAGGTTGACTGGCATTGACTCGGAAGTGGAAATGGTCGAACAGGCGCAACGCTTCAACCGCGTACACCACGGCGATCCTGCGGTCTTCGATGCGGATCAGGTGGTCGCCGTTGTTTTTCTCCCCTCCCTCGGCGAGGTTGGAAGAACCGGTGTACACCGTGGGATTTACGCCATTGAAATCCGTGACCACGAACTTGCTGTGCACCATGTTCCCGGCATTGCCTGACCACTCGGCCTTGAACGGTGCCGGGGCATTGCTGGCCAGATAAGCGAACGGCAGCAGGCCCACTGAGCCATCCGGCTTACGCACAGCCAACTGGCCCTTACGCTGGGCAACACCGTAGGAGAACAGCGCGCGCTGCATCAACTCATCCAGCGAATGGCGCACATTGCCGCTGATCAGGTTGAGAAACACCACCGAGTACAGTACCGAACTGCTGGCCTGCTCAATGCTGGCGGCAATCGCGTCCAGGGACAAGCCACTGTCGGCGTGGGGCGCAAAACACAGCGAGACCTTGGAGCCCGGCCGGTCGCGCACCACCCACCAGCGTTGCGACAGCGGGTTCTTGCGAAAGGCCATGGGCGCGGCCCAGTAAGCTTCGAATACCTCGGAGAACTTGCCGGCCACGCGCTCATCGTCGAACAGCAACACGTTATTGGACTGGATATACAAGCCACGCAGCGCAAAGTTGGTGGAGCCGCCGAGCACCCGTATCGCCCGCCCGTCACGCCTTACGATCAACACCTTATGGTGTTGCTGGCTGGAAAAATGCAGGCGCTTGACCTGGGCCCCCGCGCTGGCGAGGCGCGCAGCGCTGAGGCTTTCACAGCTGTCGGCGGCGCCCTGCTCGCCGTGGTCGTCAATGATCGCGCGCAGGCGCGGGCCGAGTTGCTCCAGGCGGCGCAGGATGTCGGGTTCTTTGCTTTCGTAGATCAGCGCATCGAGGGTTAACTGCGGGTCGTTGGCGACCTGATCCAGAACTTGCAAAATCAATCGTCGCGCCTCGAAACCCAGCCATTGGTAATGGGCTTCGAAGGGCGCCATATCCAGATCCAGAGACGCCCTGGGGGCGGCCCCTGCCGGCGGCAGGATGCGGGTCTCATTGTCGAACCGATCACCGTAGGCTTGGGACGAGGCGAAACCGCGGGTAAACCCGACATTCAGGAAACCACTGATCGTCTGGGCCTCAAGGCAAATCTGGTTTTCCACCGCCACGCCCTTGCGCAACGCGCCGTCGGCGCCCATGTAGCAGGCGGTGACCCGGTACCGATACACACCCGGCAGGATCTGGCTGGGCACGTGAATCCAGCGGAATTTCTGGAACGGCGCCTCGGTTGAAGCAAAGCTGCGCGGCCGCTCCGGCGTGGGTGGGTAGTCGAAATGCAGGCGATTGTGCAGTGCACCCCAGTGGTCGGCACCGGGGTAACGCACTTCGATGCTGAAGCCGACAAAATCACGGGTAGCGAGGTCTGGCGCCAAGTCGAATGCCAGTAGTGCGCTACCCTCTGCGCGATACAACTTGAAGGTCAGTCCCTGAAAGGTTGTCTTACTTTCAAAGTCAGTGTCCAAGCGATGTTCCTTTTGCCTGAAGGCAGTCTTTGAAAGTTTAGCGCCTGTATCACTTCCAGCCAGTGAACCCTAGACATTCTAGCGTTGCGCCGGAATGCGGATATCGCCCCCGCGACATTGGCTTTTCACACTGCGTGGGCAGCCGGCGAAGGCCAGGTCCTTGGTCAGGCACACGCGCACCTCCGACAGCACCTTACCTTTGCAAATCACTGCCAGCCCGTGATTACCCATGCGTGGATTGCTTTCGCGAAACAGCGCCTCGATATCGCGGGCCTGCAGCGTCGGCGGCGTGTTGAAGGGCTGCAATTGCTCGGGGATCACCACTGCCCCTAATGCCGCGTCGGTTTTGTCCAGATACGCCAACGGTTCCAGGCCGCTGCAGGTGCCATGCTTGGCCCATTCGTGCCTGAGCAGCGCACGGGTCGGAAACAACGTGGCACCCTTGTCCAGCGCCTCACGGCTCAGTTGCGACTGCGGCGCACACGACGCCGGCCAACCGCCCCGTGCGTATTGCGGCCACAGCCCGTGCAGCACAAAACCATAGCCCTTGCCCGAGCACTGTTCGTTGTCCGGGTGGGTCAGGCAAAACTTCGGCGACCACCACAACGACAGCACATAAAAATCAAACTGCCCCGGCGTGCCTTGATCACGCGGTGCCGCCAATGCGCCCGTGGAGAGCACCAGCCAAATCAACATCCAGTATTTCATCTACCGATTCCTTGAAAAAAACCAGGTGTACCGCGTTCAGCCAGGGTGATTGGGGTTACGTTGCAACACCTTATCCAAGATTCGATCGGTCTTCAGCGCCTCGATGGCCAACGAAGGGTGCTCGGCCTCGCCGCGAATATGGGCATTCATGGCCAGCACATGGTGCCACTGGATATGCGCGTGGCACGGCACGTCTAGCACTTCGTTGAATTCGCCTTCCAGGCGCAGCGGTTGCTCCTCGAACACCGAGAACACAATGCGCCCACGACTGCCGATCAGTTCGACCCGGTCTTCCTTGCGATCCGCGACAAAGTTCCAGCAGCCCATGCCCAGCGCGCCCGAGTCGAAAGTCCAGCAGGCCGTCACAGCATCTTCCGCTGCATAGCGCCCGGCCTGACGCGCGGTAAAACCGGACACTTCGACGATATCCCCGGCCAGGTACTGAAACAGATCAAACCCATGGCTGGCCAGGTCGGCAAAGTAGCCACCGCCGGCGATCAGCGGATCGGTGCGCCAGTTGGCGGCGCTGGCATCCTCGGCACCCGGTGGCTTGCATAGGGTCCAGGTGAGGTGACGCAGCTCACCAATACGCCCCTCCTGTAGCCACTGCCGCACCTGCTGGAAACGCGGCAGGGAACGCCGGTAGTAGGACACAAACAGGTGCAGCCCGGCGCGCTCGAAGGTGCGCTGCATCAGCGCGCTTTGCTCGGCATTCAGGGCCATGGGTTTTTCGACGCAGCAATGCTTGCCGGCGGCGGCCACCATCAGGCTGTATTCCAAGTGGCTGTCGGGGGGTGTGGCAATGTACACGGCGTCCACGTCGGGGTCGTTGATCAGCGCCTGGGCATCGGTGTAGAAGCGGTCAATCTGATGACGTGCCGCATAATCGCGCACGGCCTCCTCACGGCGCCCCATCACCGCGACCAGGGCCGAACCTGGCGCTTTGTAAAAGGCGGGTCCACTCTTTACTTCAGTGACACTGCCACAGCCGATCATGCCCCAGCGTACGGTCGTCATGGTTTACCTCGTGCGTTCTGATCAATCGGGCAGTATCCACATACCCACGGCCACGCGCCATAACCACTTAGCATGACAATTGCATTACACTTTTGTGACAGTTGATTCTTACGAGGCACAGACCATGAAAATCCGGGCAACGGTCATTTGCGAACACGAGGGGCATATCCTCTTCGTGCGCAAAGCCCGATCAAAATGGGCCTTGCCCGGCGGCAAGGTTGAACGCGACGAACGCCCGGTGGGCGCCGCCGAACGCGAACTGGAAGAAGAAACCGGGTTGAATGTGGATGGCTTGCTGTACCTTCAGGAACTCAAGGCCCGCGACACCGTGCACCATGTGTTCGAAGCCTCGGTGGTGAACATTGAAGACGCGCGGCCATGCAACGAGATCGTCGATTGCCAGTGGCATGCCTATACCGCCATGGACCAGCTGGACACTACGGATGCCACGCGTCATATCGTCAAATCCTTTCTGCGGCGCCTCTAGTAACGGGCGCTGCGGTGGGCGCCGGCTGAAGCTCCCACCGCAGCAGTCAGATGAGCCGTGCAGCAGGTCTCAATAGGTAATCTGAGGTGCAGACGCGGTATCGCTTGACGCTTGATCGTCACGTTTTACCCGGATGTGCTCCGGGAGGCTGTCCACCTGCTCACCGCCAAAATCGGTAATCGCATCCAACGAGTTGGATTGAACCTGGTCGTATGCCGAGGCGGCCACTGGGGAAACACTGTTCATATTTTTTTCCTTCCTACTCTGACCGACGGGGTGCCGGGCATCTTCGAGTACCGTCTTCGTGTCGCCTTCGAAACATCCAGTTCCAAACCACTATCTCTCCTTCCGCACTGCCCACCGCTGATCAGCACCGCCCGTGACCTCCCGTCCGTTGCCTCGCGCAACGCTTGACTCCCGGCGTGGATCACAAGAGCCTCTTGGCACTTAGCCATCATTTCGAGCAGTCCGTAATGAGCCATATTCCTTCGAGCCAAACCGACAGTGATGTCTACAAAACGCTGCTGGAGTCCACTAAAGCCATACCTTGGCGTATCGAGTGGCAGAGCATGACCTTCAGCTACATCGGGCCGCAGATCGAAACAGTGCTGGGCTGGAGCCAGCAGAGTTGGGTCAGCGTGGACGACTGGGTCGAGCGCATGCACCCGGACGACCGGGAGTATGTGGTGAACTTCTGCGTCTCGCAGTCCCGTGCCGGCGTCGACCATGAGGCCGATTACCGCGCCCTGACGGTGAATGGCGATTACGTGTGGATTCGCGATGTGGTGCATGTGATACGCAAGGACGGCGAAGTCGAAGCACTGATTGGTTTTATGTTCGATATCAGCGAGCGCAAGCAGACCGAAGAGCACTTGATCCGCCTGCAAAAGCAACTTGAGGAATACTCCTATCAGGATGGCCTGACGGGCATCGCCAACCGGCGCATGTTCGACACCGTGCTGGAACGCGAATGGGCCAGCGCCCAGCGCAGCCAATTGCCGCTGTCGTTGATCATTTTGGATATCGATTTTTTCAAGCAGTACAACGACCACTTCGGCCACATCAAAGGCGACGACTGCCTACGCCAAGTAGCGCGCACATTGGCACTGGCCGCGAATCGGCCAAGGGACTTTATCGCGCGGATCGGCGGCGAAGAGTTCGTGTGGTTGCTGCCGGAAACCGACGCTGCATCCGCCCGGCAAGTGGCACGACGCTGCCTGCACCTGATCTGCCAACAGGAGATCGAACATCCGCATTCCTCCGTGTCCCACCTGTTAACGTTGAGCCTGGGTGTCGGCACGCGGCTGGTCACAGCGGGTAGCGAAGCGCTGGAATTCGTCGAGGAGGTCGACAAGTTGCTGTATCAGGCCAAGCATGATGGCCGCATGCGTGCGGCGTTTGCCGACGATTGAACCCGGCCTGCGGCCAAATCCCAGGCAAAAAAAATCCCAAGTAGCTGATGGAAACTTGGGATTTAAAAATGCATAAACCGTGGGAGGTGAACGCACGGCTATGGTAACCATTGCAAAAAGCTGTAACAACATTATTTACGTCCTTTCGTCGGATTAAAAACGCTGTAAGTGCTTCAATATCCACATGTTTTTTATGTCTTAGCGGATATTAAGTGCCACCTTTTGGTGCAACTAGTCCACTTATAAAAAAGGGTTATTACTTATAACGGCGCGCTCGCTTTCTTCGATTCTTCGTTCAGTTGTTCGCACGTATCGCGCACATCCGCCCCGCCGAACGCCGTCGCACTAGCCACCCGCGCCACTTGCCGACACAGGGTCAGACGCTCGGCGGCGCTCTGTCGCTGACGGTCCGCTTCGGCGTTGATCTGCATGAAATAGGCGCCGAGCATCAGCGCCACGCCGACCACGCCGGCGACCAGGTAGAGCACGCTGTTGGATGAGGAGTGTTCTGGCTGCTGCATGACCGTTTGCGCCCTGCTCTCGTGGCAATCACGACGCAATTGTATGCAAACGGACATACTGGATTTGTGGTGGATTTGTAATCCGGGTGCGCGTATTTACTTACGCGCCACTTTGTAACGCACGCAGTCCTGATAAAAGCTCTGGCGAATGGCTTCAGGCTTGAGCCGCGAACGGCTGTCGTAGGTTTGCTCGGTAATGCCCATGGCCATCATGCGCATCCACGATTTGCTGAATTTAAGGGTTTGGATTTTCTGACGGGCGGCATACAGCGACACACCCGACAGTTTCAGCTCTTGGGCCCTGGCGGCGGTGCCGGCGCCCCAACTGCACATGTACTTGTCACCCTCACGCAACTCACGTGCCTGCACGGCCGTCGCGCCGCCTGCCAGGGAGCAGGCGATCAGCATGATTCCAACATTGCGCATTTGCATCCCCACCTAACCACCTGAAAATAAACGCGATTCTGGCGAGGATTTTGTTACAAAGGGGCCATTAAAATGCCTTATCGCAGGCTCCTCGGCCCGCCCACTTCCCTGTGGGGCGCGAGCTTGGCACACGTCACGTCTTTACCACTGGTACGTGGCACTCGCCTGTACCGTGCGCTGCGAGCCATACCAGCACCATGAATACGAGTAGCACGACGCGACGTACTCTTTATTGGCCAGGTTGGTGGCGTTCAATGCCAGGCGCAGCTTGTCGTTGAGGTTGACGATATTTGGGATGTCGTAATGCACCGCAGCGTCAAACAAGGTGTAGCCGGGCACTTTCAACGTGTTGGCGGTATCGCCCCAGGAAGAGCCGACATAGCGGGCACCCGCCCCCGCGCCGAAGCCTTTGAGGTGGCCGTCGCGGAAGGTGTAATCGGCCCATGCCGAAGCGGTATGCCGTGGCACGCCGTAGGTGGTGGTGCCTTCCACCAGGACCGCCGGGCCGACGCCAATATCGCTGATTGGCGCATAACGCACGGTGCTGTTTGACTTGGAGGCGCGGTTGTCCAGGTAAGCGTAAGCAGCGGTGATATCGAGGTTATCGCTCAGGCTGGCCTTGCCCTCCAGTTCAAAGCCGCGGGATTGCTGTTCGCCATCCTGAATCTGGCAGCGACCGTTACCACACAGGTGGGTCGGATCCGGGTCCATGGTCGGCACGTTGCTCTGGCGCAGGTCGAAAATCGCCGCGGTGATAAAACTGTTGCTGCCCGGCGGCTGATACTTGATGCCCAGTTCATATTGCTTGCCCTCGGTCGGCTTGAACACCGAACCGCCGTAGCCGGTCCCCGATTGCGGGTTGAACGACTCCGCGTAACTCACATACGGCGCCAGGCCGTTATCGAACAGATACACCAGCCCTACACGCCCGGTGAACGCCTCACTGTCCAAGGAGGACTTGCTCTTGGCACCGGTGCGCAGCGTCTTGGTAGTGCCATCGGTGCTGGCCCAGTCATACCGGCCGCCCAGCAGCAGCACCCAGTTGTCCCACTTCATCTGCTCTTGCAGGTAAACCCCGGTTTGCTCGCTGCGTGAAGTGGCGTCCGTGGCGAAGGCCGGCGTGGTCACCGGGGCGCCGTATACGGGATCGAAGATATCCAGTGAAGGCCCCGAGCCATAACCCGCCTTGGTATCGGTGCTGGTGTTCTGGTAATCGGCGCCCATCAACAGCGTATGCTGCAACGGCCCGGTGTCGAATTTGGCCTGCACCTGGTTGTCGAGGTTGTAGGCATCCATGTCCACATCGGTGGCAATGGTCGAGCGAGTAGACGTGCGGTAATCGGCCTGCAGATAGCTGTTGTAGATGCTGCGATAGATGCCCTCGGCACGCAGATAGCGTGCATTCTGGCGCAGCGTCCACACGTCGTTGAAATGGTGTTCGAACGCGTAGCCGACGGAGTAATACTCACGATCGCTTTTCTCGAAGTTCTTTTCACCGTCGTAGTAGTCCACGTCGATCTTGCGCCCGGTGGGGCTGTGCAGCACCGAGCCCCAAGCCGGTACCGAGCCGTAGGATGCGCCCTTGGGGTCTTTCTGAAAGTGCCCCAGCAAGGTCAGCGATGTGTCCTCGTCCGGGCGCCAGGTAAAGGCGCTGGACAACGACTGACGACGGGTCTCGGTGTGTTCGACCTGGCCATCGGCATCGTCGAAAAGACCGGCGACACGGTAGGAATACACCCCTTGATCGTCAAGCGGGCCGCTGAGGTCGAAGGTGGTGCGCTTTTTATCAAAGGTGCCGTATTCGACGCCCACTTCATGGAACGGCACATCCAGCGGCCGCTTGGTAACCATATTGATCACACCGCTGGGCGAACCCTGGCCGTATAGCACCGAGGCGGGGCCACGCAGCACTTCGACCCGTTCCAAATCGAACGCATCTTTCTGCGGCAAGGCATCGCGGCTGGACGGCATGCGCAGGCCGTCGAGGTAAGTGGTGGGCGAGAAGCCGCGAATGGTCAGCTGGTCGAGGCGCGACGCGGTGGCGCCACGGGTTTCCGGCACCACGGCGGCGCTGTAGCGCAGGATCTGATTGAGGCTTTCGGCGTTCTGGGCACGCATCTGGTCTTTAGTGACCACCGAGATCGACTGCGGGGTTTCGATCAGCGCGGTATCGGTCTTGGTCGCCGACAGGCTGCGCGTGGCCACATAACCGGGCACCGGACCGGTGGGGCTTTCGGGCTGGTAAGCCGCGTTGATGGTGGTGGCCTGCAGTTGCATGGCCCCGCCGCTGTCCGGGATCGCCTCCAAGCGATAACGGTCGCCGGAAAGTTTCAGCGCCTGCAAACCGGTGCCGGCCAGCAATTGGTTCAACGCCCCATCGATATCGTACTGCCCGCTCACGCCCGGGCTGCGCTTGCCTCGGGTCAGCTCTGCATCGAACGCCAGCACCAGCCCCGCCTGCTCGGCCAGGTTATTGAGCGCCTGGCTCAAATCACCGGCCGGCACCTGGAAGCCGCGCTGGGCGCTGCTTTCTTCGGCGAAGGAGGACTGGACGGTCAACAACGGCACAGCGGCAAAAGCCATCGCCACCGACAAAGCCAGCGGATGCAAGGGACGAGCAAGACGCGACATGATAAATCCTGCGTAATTGAGGTTCTATCTACCATGACGGCCAGCTTGGAAAATCGGGTAAGGATGCGAGGGGTTTTTATTTGAGAATCAATCAGCGCTGGCTGACAGTTGCTTGCCAACAAGCACACGGGTCTTTCCAGGCGCGGCTCAGGCCCAAGCCACTACCAACAACCCTACCCCCAGGGCCAGGCACAACGGTGAATAGCAATACGTATCCCAACGCGCAAACCGCGACCCTCCGACTTTTTTGAAAAAACCCACCAGTTCTGAGTCGCCGATGGCCCTGGCGAACATCAGCACGGCGATGGCGCTGATACCCCATTGCAACGCATGGTGGGATACCGCAGGGAAATACAGGCCGGCGCGCAGGCAGACCAATAGCGCAATCCCCACCAGCCCCATCGCCACCAAAAAGGTGCCCAGGGCCGACGGTTTGAACGCTGGGCGCGGGCCGCTGGCAAATTCGCCGGGCAACTGCGGGATGGCCGCCAGGCTGCCGAGCTTGCCGCCGGCAGCCCAGTACAGGTGGATCACACTGATTCCGGTGAATATGCCGACGATCCAGCGTGCGATCACAAAACTCATGACGGGCTCTCCCTGAAAAGGTCCGGGAAAGGATAGTCGTCCGAGGTTTTTTTGCAGGTATTTCGTCGGGGAGCGAACGGCCTGCTACTTCAGGCTCGCCTCAACCTTCTGCGCCACCTCGTCGGTCAGCCAGGCCTTCCAGACCTCGGGATGGGCCTTGAGAAACGCCTGAGCCACCTCCCTTGGCGGAGTATGGTTTTCACTCATGGTGGCCAAGGCTTTGTTCAGCGGCTCAATGGGAAACTCGACTTTTTCGAAAAACCCGGCGATCTGTGGGTGCGCCTTCTGAAACGGCGTAGACACCCCGATGCTCAACTTGGACGCCAGCGAACGAGTCGGCTTTGGATTGGGGTTGTCTGCGTCGGTCAGGGTTTTCCAGGCCTCGGCATCGAATGGCGGCTCTTCGAGCTGGATCAGTTTGTAGCGCCCCATCAAAGGAGTCGGCGACCAGTAGTAAAACAGCACCGGTTTGCCACGCCGGATCGAGGAGGCGATTTCGGCATCCAGCGCCGCACCCGAGCCGCTGCGGAAGTTCACGTAGCTGTCGTCCAGGCCATAGGCTTTGAGCTTCTGCTGGTTGACCACTTCCGAGGTCCAGCCGATGGGGCTGTTGAGAAAGCGCCCCTTGTCGGGAGATTCCGGGTCTTTGAATACATCCTTGTAGCGCGCCAGGTCTTTTACACTCTTGAGGTCCGGCGCCATCGGTTTGATGCCCTTTGCGGGGTCCCCCTTGACCACATATTCAGGCACCCACCAGCCCTCGGTTGCGCCTTTGACCGTATCGCCCAGACCGGCCACTTTGCCTTCGGCCTCAGCCTTGACCCACACGGGGCTGCGGCCGGCCCACTCTTCGCCGATCACCTGGATGTCATTCTTGGCCAGGGCGGTCTCCAGGGTGATGGTGGTACCGGGCAACGTGTCGGTGGGCAAGTCATAGCCCTTCTCGACGATAAACCGCAGCACTTCGGTGATCAGGCTGCCGCTTTCCCAATTCAGGTCGGCAAAATGCACCGGCGTTTGCGCCGCCGCGGGCAACGAAGCCATCGATAGACTCAGGCTCGTCAGGGACGCCACCAACAGGGTTCTCAAACCTTTCATGCCTTACCTCGCGTACTGCAGCCATAGCGGATGGCTTTGCCGCGAACGCGCGAAGCCTCTGAATAGTTAAGTCAACTCAACTGTAGTAGAGGTTCCGGAAGACGACACACGCGTGTGCTGTGGACGCTTTACTCGCTGGCCTTGAAGGTGACCAGTTCGCCCTTGCGCCACTTGGCGGCCTTGCCGGTCACGGTTTTAAGGGTTTTGGTCAGACCCTCCTGCAATTGTTCATGGGCGGCGAACACCAGCATCACACTGTGGCCTTCCTTGAACACGATGCCCTCGCCTTCGGCCGAAGAAACAAAGGCGTAATCACCCAGGCCATATACCGTCAACTTGATGTCGCGGAACTTCAATTCGAACTTACCGCCTTCGCGGCTGGGCAATACCGCCGCGCGAAAATGGTCGCCCACTTTGAGTTCAAGACGCTGTTTGTCATCCACCACCAATGCCGTTTCGGTGTCGATTTCGGCGACGTAGATGCCTTCCGGCGTCTGCTCAGTGATGTAAACAAAACGGGATTGGAACTGTTTGACCAACTTTGCGCGCAAATCACCCAGCACGAACAATGCGTGCATATCCAGATTACTGACTGCCAAGGAAAAGCCCCCACATCGAAAAAAGTACGGCCTGCAGAAACAGGCAGCACACTAAAACGGCCAATACGGCACGATCACCTGATGCACTTATTGAAAAAACTGAAGAAACTTCCTGCCGTATTGCACGCCTCGTACGGGCGCACACGATGGACCTTATGCAAGGTCACCGGGACTGACAGGAAATCACAGGTTCAACGACCCGAGAATACGGGTCGCACCGCTTCAGAGAATAACCCCAATCAAAAACGTAGTTTCCGACAGTTCACACAAAAATTACTTGGCGTGGAACCGAGTGTCGACCCGCGACGACAATGGTAGAACAGCGATAGGGTTCAAACCACCCGAACCGTTTGCGGTAAGTCACAAGATCGATAGGAGCTGACCATGCAACGACGTCACTATCAGGCTACGTCTTCCGGCACTCGTTCATCATGTCCAGACGAGCGCCAATATTACTGCTTGCCAGGCCTGGAAGGGTACTCCAATTCTGTTCTTTACCAAGTGGTACCTGCCGGGAGGAACTTCTTTCATATCCTGGAAGTGACCAGTGGCCGAATCAGGGGTTTCCGCAGCAACCATATCAAGGCGTGTGAACTGGCCAAACAACTGGAAGCCAGTCTGCACGATGGGATCGTTTCGTCACCTGGTTGACTTTACCGCGCCACAGCCCTCCAACAACTGCCATACTGACCCGTCCATTGAAGTTTGCCCCGCCGGCGGGTCAGGTTTCATCAGTGCAGTTGAATACCTCGAAGGGAAGGCGATACGTGACGGAATTTGATATTGGCGAATTTTTTATCCGTGGCGAAGCCAGGGAAGTTGACGGTGAATTTCAAGCGGTCATCGTAATGCGTGCCAAACCGCCCCTGACCACTACTACCACCCACCAAGTGGAAAAAGACCGTTGGTTCAAGACCGTGGAGGCCGCTGCCAGCGCCGCCAAAGAGTCGGCCCAGGCCCTCAAGACGGCCGTGGATGCCGGCGCACTGACCTGCTGACGAACAAATTCGAACTCTGCCGTGTCAGGGCCCTCCCATGCATAACGCTGCTCACTTTGCATGGAGATACCAATGGACACCACCACCCCTACCCTGGAAACCCTGTTCGATCAACTTGGCCTGGATTCATCCCAAGAAGGTATTGAGCGGTTCACCGCCGAGCACCGCCTGCCGGACGACGTCAAATTGGTCGACGCCCCGTTCTGGAGCGCGCAACAGGCCAGTTTTCTCAAAGAGCAACTGCACGTCGACGCCGAATGGGCGCCGGCGGTGGACGACCTGAACGCGCTGTTGCATGAGCCCGCCAAGGCGTAACGCGAGCGCCACGCCCGACCTCAGCGCTTGGCGCTTTCCGGTTTATAACCCAGGCGCAACCCGCCCCAATGCCGGCCGTTGACCATGATCGGTACCGACAGATCATGCATCAGCTCGCCGGTATCGCGGGTGTAGGTCTGCAGTAACACCGCCTGCTGATGACTGCCGCAGCGAATGCCTGTGCGGTCGTCGAACTTACGTTTGGTGCGGTTCTGCACCGCATCCACTTTGGCATCGCCGGTCAACGGCTGGGAAAACGCATTATTGTGGGTCGGCACGTAGCCCTGTGGCGTGCAGGCGATGGCAAATACCAAGCCTTCGTGACGCGGCAATAGCGCCTCTTGGATCGCCGGTAGCACCTTGTCGGTGTAACTGTCGAAGCGGGTGTGGTACTTGCTCGGGCTGGTGTTGGGAATCGGGGTATAAGTACGGTCGAACAGGTCATCCAGGCTGATGCGGTTTTGCTGTATATCCGCTTCGAATTGCGCAGCGATGCGGCTGGCGCCCTCGCGGGCCAGGTCGTAGATCCGTTGGTGATAGTCGTCCAGCCCCACCGCCGCCAGACGCTCGCTGATGGTTTCGGCCTGCCCTTCCATCTGGATCGCGGCGTCGGCCAACTGCCGGGTTTGCTCGTCGCTGATGCTCAAATCGCAGCGCATCTGTTCCACCGCATGGAACAGGCTGTCGAGCTGCGCCTGGTTGGTGTCGGTGCCCTGGGCGATTTCATTGACTTGGCCTTCCACATCGGCGGCGAGGCTGGCAATGCTTTCCAACTGTTCGCCGGCGTGCTCCACCTGCTCGACGCCGGTGTGCAAATCCGCCGATAACTGGCGAATCTGCTCCACGACCTGAGCCGTGCGCTGCTGGATATCCGCCACCATCACCCCGACTTCATCGGTGGCCGTGGCGGTACGCCCGGCCAGCCCGCGCACTTCGTCGGCCACCACCGCAAACCCGCGCCCATGCTCACCGGCCCGTGCCGCCTCGATGGCGGCATTGAGCGCCAACAGGTTGGTCTGGCTGGCGATGGACTGGATCACCAGGGTGACCCGCTGGATTTCCTCGCTGCGCTGGCTCAAGGCTTCGATCAGCTCTCGGCTGGCATTGGCGCGCTGGCTGAGCTGACGCATGCGGGTGATGGAGTGCACCAGCACTTCCCGGCCTTCGGTACTGCGCTGATGGGCCTGGCTGGCGGCCCCCAAGGCCTGGCGGCTGAGCTGGGAAGTGACCTGTTCGGTGCTGATCATGACTTCGGCATTGCTGACAATCTGTTTGGCCGCCGTCAATTGCGACTGCAGGCGCGCGGCCAATTGCTTGACCGAATAGGCCACGCCGGCAGCGGACAGTGCGTTATGGCTGGTGGTGTAGGACAGATCCCGGGTCAGTTCGCCAATCGCATCGACGGCTACCGGCGCAGGGCCGACCGGGCGGCTGCGCAAGCGAGGCAGCCAGATCACCAACAGGGCGATGGGCAGACACAGGTAGATCGGCAGCTGGGCGAATGCCAGGCCTAACAATATCAGCACCAGAGCAGTGCTCTGCAACAGCGGCGTCAGCCAGCCGGGCAACCGGCGCGCCACCGCGTGTGGCGGCACTGCTGCGCCCATCAGAGATCCGTCCCCAGCCATTTCGTCACCCCCACTGATTGTCTTTATTGTCACGGCATTAAACGCCACTATCCGGCCATTATCCATGGGCCTTTAGTGGGGTGCCGTGCAGTAGATCAATAGTAGACGGGGTGTGGCGGGTATTCCTGCGGGGAACCATGCGGACGGCTCCCCGGCTTCACCGCATCAGGCTTGGCGCTGATGCTTGTCGATCTGCTCGTGACGCTCTTGCGCTTCGATGCAGTACTTGGTGGTCGGGCTGATCAGCAGGCGCTTGAGGCCGATAGGCTCGCCGCTGTCGTCGCACCAGCCAAAGGAATCTTCCTTGATGCGTTCCAGTGCACGCTCAAGCTGCGGCAGCATGCGCTGGTCGCGGTCGATGGCGTTGACCAGCCAGGTGCGCTCTTCTTCCACGGAAGCAGCGTCGGCCGGGTCAGCCGGGGTGTCCAGGCTTTCAATGGCGATACGGTTCTGTTCAATGCGCTCGTGGTGTTCCACTTTCATGTCTTGCAGCAACTTCTCGAAAAAAGCGTGCTGTTCGGCATTCATGTAGTCATCCGCCGGCATGGCCAGCAACTTTTCCTTTGTCATTGATTTCTCTATAAAAAATACGTGCATTAAGGCGAATAAGGGAGCGTTCCGGCCGACCTGTGCAGGTCTCGGAAGGGCGCCATCCATTCCAAGCGCCACCCGGCACTCAATTTACGAGGGGCGGCAGTCTAAGGCCGACTTGAGGGCGCAGCAACTGAAAAGACAGGCATTTTTTCCGATATAACCCCCAAAGACACCAGGACGGGCTTGGCGAATGGTCATCGGAGTGCGTTTATAGCAGGAAAGTTCGTAGAGCAGCTATAAGCCGCAAGCTGCAAGCGACAAGCTGTAGAGCTCGTCGGACTTGCAGCTTGCAGCTTGTGCCTTGTGCCTTGTGCCTTACAGCTCAGCGTTTAAGCTTGCGCTTATTGCGATATTGGTCGATCACCACCGCCACCACAATAATCAAGCCCTTGATGATGTCTTGGATATACGCATCCACCCCTACAAAGGTAAACCCGCTGGCCATCACGCCCAGAATCAGCGCGCCGATCACGGTGCCGGTGATGCGCCCTACCCCGCCCGCCAGGCTGGTCCCGCCGATCACTGCGGCGGCAATCGCATCCAGCTCATACGACATGCCCATGCCGGCCTGACCCGTGGCGGCCCGCGCCGAGGCAACCACCCCGGCCAGCCCCGCCAACAGACCGGCGATGCTGTAGACGATGATCAGGTGACGCTTGACGTTGATCCCCGACGTTCGCGCCGCCTGCATATTGCCGCCGATGGCATAGGTGTACTTGCCGTACTTGGTGTAACGCAGGGCGATATGAAAGATCACCGCCACCACCAGGAAGATGATCACCGGCATCGCGCCGTGGCCGATCGCGGTGTAGGAATCAGACAGCATGCTCACCGGCTGGCCTTCGGTGTAATAGCGGGCCAGGCCACGGGCCGAGACCATCATGCCCAGGGTGGCGATAAACGGTGGGATCCCGGTAACGGCGATGATGCTGCCGTTGATCGCTCCCGCCAGCAGCCCAACTCCCAGGCCCATGGCGACCGGAATCCACACCGGCAAGTCGGTCAGGCTGGGAAACACCGCCCGCGAGAAGTCCGACGTCTGCGCCAGGCTGGCGGCGATCATCGCCGACAGCGCCAGCACCGAACCCGAAGACAAGTCGATCCCCGTGGTAATGATCACCTGGGTCACGCCGATGGCCAGCAAGCCAATGATCGACACTTGCAGGATCATCAGTACCAGGCGCTGGGAGTTCATCAGGAAACTCTGATCGCGCACGATCCAGCCAAACACCTCAAACACCAGGCCGATGCCGATCAGCACCAGGAAGATGCTCAGCTCGGTGGGCATTCGACGCCGATGTTTGACCGGCGCCGAGGCTGGCTTGTTATCCGTTATTGCGTTCATAACCATTCACCTTTTTTATTCTGAAGCGCAGGCCAACCGCCGGCCCGCGCGGCGGTGCGTCAGTGGACTGCGGTCATACCCGAGGCCAGATGCATGACTTTTTCCTGGGTCGCTTCGCTGCGGTCCAGGGTGCCCATCAGTTCGCCTTCGTGCATTACCATCACCCGATCGCTCATGCCCAGCACCTCGGGCAACTCCGAAGAAATCATGATCACCGCCATGCCCTCGCTGGCGAGGAACGAGATCAGTCGATAGATCTCAGCCTTGGCGCCGACGTCGATGCCGCGGGTCGGCTCGTCGAGGATCAGCAGGCGTGGGTTGGTCATCAGCCAGCGGGCCAGTAGCGCCTTCTGCTGGTTGCCGCCGGACAAGGTGTCGATGCACTGCTCCAGCGACGGCGTTTTCACCCGCAGCTTCTTGCACATGTCTTCGCACAGTGCGCGCAGGGCTTTCTGTTGGATAAAGCCGTTGCCCGAATAGTGGTGCAATACGGCCATTTCCATGTTTTCCAGCACCGACAGACAGGGGAACAGGCCACTGAGCTTGCGGTCCTCGGTCAGCAGTGCAAAGCCTTTGTCGATGGCCATATGCGGGTCGGTGATGCGCACCGGCTCGCCGTCGAGGGTGATCTGGCCGCCGTCGGCGGGGGTGATACCGAACAAGGTTTCGGCCACGTTGGTGCGGCCCGAGCCCATCAGCCCGGCAATTCCGAGAATCTCCCCGGCGTGCAGGTCGAACGACACATCCTTGAACACCCCGTCCAGGCGCAGGTTGCGCACCGACAGCAAGCGCTCGCCGATGGGCGTTTCGCGCACCGGGAACAACTGGCTCAGCTCGCGGCCCACCATCATCGAAATCAGGCTGTCGCTGTCCATACTGTCGGCCCGTTGCAGGCCGATGTACTGACCGTCGCGGAACACCGCCACTTCATCGGCGATGGCGAACACTTCGTCCATCTTGTGTGTGATATAGACGATGCCTTTGCCCTGGGACTTGAGGTCGGCAATGATCGAAAACAGATGGGCCACTTCCTTCTCGGTGATGGCCGATGTCGGTTCGTCCATGATCAGGATGTCGGAGTCGTAGGACACCGCTTTGGCAATCTCGACCATCTGCCGCTCGGCGATGCTCAGGTTGCCCACCTGTTCCTCGGGGTCCAGGTTGATGCGCAAGCGCGCCAGCAAGTCGGCGGTGCAGCGGTGCATTTCGCGGTGGTTGACCATGCGCAGCCCATTGAGCTGCTCGCGGCCGATCCAGATGTTCTCGGCGATGCTCATGTGCGGCATCAGGTTGAGTTCCTGATGGATCATCGCAATCCCGGCCTTCTGCGCGGCCAGCGGGGTGTCAAATACGATCGGCTCGCCTCGCAGGCGGATTTCGCCGCTGTCGGGCTGGTAGATGCCGGCGATGATCTTCATCAACGTCGATTTGCCCGCACCGTTCTCGCCCATCAGCGCCAGCACGGAACCGGGGCGCACGCGCAGCTGTACATCGTCCAGGGCCACGACACCGGGGAAGCCTTTGCTGATGTTGAGGATTTCCAGCAGGTAGGGTTCGTCCAGCGCACGGGGCTGGATACCCGCAGGCTGCGAGGCTGTGGCTTGAGCGAGCATAGACAGGTACTCCATCGACAGGGCGGGCACGACCGCCCTGCCGGCTTATTATTGTGAGGTCGGGGCTACTTGAAGTCTTTGACGTTGTCCGGAGTGATCAGCTTGAACGGGATCACCACGTTCTGCTCCGTCGCCTCGTTTTTTGCCATCTTGCGCGCCGCTTCCACCGAGCCGACGGCCTGGCCCTTGGCGTCCTGGAATGCCGACGCAGCCATGTCCCCCTTGGCGATCGCGTTCAAACCGTCCGGTGTGCCGTCGACACCGGCGATCAACACACTGCCCTTTTCCTTGCCGGCTGATTTCAAGGCCATGGACGCACCGATAGCCATCTCATCGTTGTTGGCCAGCACCGCGTCGAATTCGCGGCCCTGGGTCAACCAGTCGTTGACCAGCGTCATGCCCTTGTCGCGTAGCCAGATCCCAGTTTGTTCCTGCTCGATCTTGATGTCCGGATACTTGGCCAGCACCTCTTTCACGCCCTTGGTGCGGTTGGTGGTGGAGTTGTTCGCCAGGTCACCCAGCAGGATCACGATCTTGCCCTTACCGCCGAGTTTTTCGGCGATGTACTGCATTTGCAGCTTGCCGGCTTCGACGTCGTCGGAGGTCACGGCCACGACATCCTTGGGCAGGTCCTTCTGATCTGGCCGGCGGTTGACGAACACCAGTGGGATTTTCGCGGCGGTGGCGGCCTTGATGATGTTGGCGGTCGATGCGGTGTCCACTGGGTTAACGATGATGGCGTCGACTTTCTGGCTGATAAAGTTCTCGACCTGGCTCAGTTGCTTGACCACATCGGCGCGGGCGTCTTCGAACTGTAGCTGCACGCCATCACCCTTGGGGTACGACTTGGCTTGCTTGTCCATGTCTTCACGCAGGTAGGTCAGAAAGGTGTCATCGAATGCGGACATGCTCACGCCCACTTTGATATCGGCGGCGCTGGCAAACCCACTGGCCAGCAGCATGGACAAGGCCAGCGCGGTAAAACGGATCGGGGTCTTCATGAACGGTCTGTCTCCACTTTCTTGTTGGTTTTGTTGGACGTTGCGTTGTTCAGAGCGAGGTGGGCAGTCGCACGACTGGCGCGCCGGGAATGCAGCACACCAGCGCGTCGTTATTTTCGACACACAGCACATTAAGGAAGGAGAAGTAGAACGGGCGGGTGCTGGGCAGACCGCGCGGCGCGGAGATGGGGCGTAAAACTCGCAGTACAGCGTTGAAGATTTTCATCTGACGGTACCTGGTTGTTTTTGATCTTGTTTTTGTTGAGCCGTGCGGATCGAGCCCGCGACGTACTTTTTGCAACCTGGAAAAGACTTTATTGGAAAATAATTTCCATATCAACTTGTTTTAGAATTTTATTCTATTTTTGTTGAAACCACCTGCTGGCGCTCGGCGCTCAGGCGTGCGGCGTCCAATATACGGGTGGTTTCCAGCGCGTCATAGGCGTTGACCGGCAGCGCTCCCTGGCCTTGTACGGCGGCTTGCAACTGACGATAGAACTGGGTCCAGCAGCCCTTCTCCGACGGCACGCGTTCACGTTCCGGGCCCTGCTCGAACCAGCCCCAGCGTCGGTGTTCTTCGGCGCCCCAGTGCTCGCCCTCGGTTTTCGGCGATTTGCCGGCCATCAGTGCTTCTTCCTGGCCGTCCAGGCCCTCGACGGTGTAACAGCCGGCGCTACCACTGACGCGAAAGCGCGGCGCCTGGCTGTTTTGCAAGGCATTGCCCCACAGGTGGGAAATCACCCCATTGGCATGGGTCAGAGACACAAAAAAACCGTGGTCGACATGGGGATGTTCGGCGCTGTAGTGCAATTGCGCGAATACCCTGTCCACCGGGCCGAACAGTTGCAGCGCCTGGTCCACCAGGTGGCTGCCTAAATCCCGCAGCCAACCGCCACCGCTGGCGTTACCCACCGCCTGCGGGCTGTAGCGTTCCACCCGCGACTCAAAGCGGCTGATGGTGCCCAAGGCGCCGGCATCGATAAGCTTGCGCAGGGTCAGGTAATCCGAGTCCCAGCGGCGGTTCTGATAAACACTGAGCAGCGTCCCCTGGCGTTCAGCCGCGGTAATCAGCGCCTGGGCTTGCTCGGCGTTGGCGGCAAAGGGTTTGTCGCTGACTACCGTCACGCCGTGTTCGATAGCTTCGAGCACCAGTGCCGGGCGACCTTTAAGCGTGGTGGAAATCACCAAGGCATCCACACCGGCTTCGACGATCTGGCCGATGCTGTTGAATGCCTGGACACCCGGGTGGTCGGCATTCAATTGCTGGCGCCGCTCGGGGGAACGGGTGACCACGCCGACAAACGTGGCACCGGGCAAGGTTGCAATCAGCGGCGCATGAAAGAAGCGCCCTCCATGGCCATAGCCAACTAGTCCAATTCGCATGATTGACTCCTTGATTGAAGTGCAAACCCAATCCAAAGGGGGAAGGAACCAGCCCTCCCCACCTTGACCGAGTGTCAGCCGTAGAAGCGTGGGCGCTCCGGCAAGCTGACCTTGACGATCTGCCCACTGCCCTGCGCCTCGATACACGCATCCGCCGCCACCGCCGCCGCATAGCCGTCCCACGCCGACGGCCCGCCCACCTTGCCGGCGCGTACGCTATCAATAAAGGCTTGCAACTCCACGTCATAGGCACCGATAAAGCGGTCCTTCCAATCCATCAGGATCGCGTTGGACAGCTTCGCCTCGCTACGCAGTTGCACCTGGGACGGTTCCGGCAATTTGGCGATGCCGCTCTCTCCCACCACTTCGCACTGGATGTCGTAGCCGTATTGGCAGTTCACGAACACTTCCACGTCGATGCGCGTGCCCTTGGCGGTTTCCAGCAGCACGATCTGCGGATCACGCAGATGGGCCAAGGCCCTGCTGGTCTTGCGTGGGAACACCACTTGCACCGACACGTAGTCGTCGTCGAGCAGCCAGCGCAGCACATCCAGTTCGTGGATCAGGGTGTCGGTGATTGCCATGTCGGTCTTGTAGTTTTCGCCCACCCTCGGGTTGCGGTGTGCGCAGTGCAGCATCAAGGGCTCGCCGATCTGGCCGCTGTCGATCACGGCTTTAAGGGCGCGATAGCCCTCGTCGTACGGGCGCATAAAGCCCACCTGCACCAGGCGCTTACCATGGGCCACTTCGGCGTCGACGATCTTGCGGCAGCCTTCGGCGGTCACCGCCAGCGGCTTTTCGCAGAACACCGGCTTGCCGGCGGCAATCGCGGCGAGCACGAATTCTTCGTGACTCGGCCCCCAGGAGGTCACCAGAACCGCTTCAACCTCGGCCGAGTTGATCAGCGCATGGCCGTCTGGGTACACCTCGGCGGCCAGCTGCAAGTCGGCAACTACCTTGGCGGCCTGGTCCAGATTGATGTCGGTCACCGCCACCACCTGGCTATTGAGCAAGGTCTGGCTGCAACGACGGATATGGTCGCGGCCGATGGCGCCGGTCCCGATAACACCTAGCTTCAAAGACATACACACACTCCTCTTGTTATTAGTACTGCCGGGCCTTGGCCAGTTGCTCGTTGAGTTTCTTCGCCGCCGCGTTCGTGCGTTCGCTGGTGGAGACCTGCGCCACCCCCACCCGCCACCAGGACAGGTAGCCGTGAACCATGGTTTTGGGCAGCACTTTAATGTCGATCAGGGTTGAGACGGTTTGCGTGCGCGCATCGGCCAGCGCGGCCTGTAATTGCTCCACGCTGCTGACTTTGTAGGTCTTGCAGCCATAGGCCGCCGCACTCATGGCGAAGTCCACCGGCACCAGGCCGCCGTCGAGCTGGCCGGTTTCGGGGTTGCGGTAGCGGAATTCGGTGCCGAAGCTGTCCATGCCGTTGCCGATCTGCAGGTTGTTGATGCAACCGAAGGCCATGTTGTCCAGCAGCACCACGTTGATCTTGCGCCGCTCCTGAATCGAGGTAGCCAGCTCGGAATGCAGCATCATGTAGGAGCCGTCGCCGACCAGGGCATAGACCTCCTTGCTCGGCTCGGCGAGCTTCACGCCGAGGGCGGCGTTGATCTCGTAGCCCATGCACGAGTAGCCGTATTCGACGTGGTAGGTGTTGACGCCCTTGCTCCGCCAGGCGCGCTGCAAATCGCCAGGCAGGCTGCCAGCGGCGGCGACGATAATTGCATCGTCGGCCACCGTCTCATTGAGCACACCCAGGACCCGGCTCTGGGTCAGGCACGAGCCGGTCAGCTCGATAAATTCCCGCAGTACTGCGCGGTCCAGGTGGTCATCCACTTCCGGCACAAAGTCATCGCCGTGGTACTCCACTTGATGCACGCGGTCGACTTCGGCGTCCAGTTGCGCCTTGGCGTCGGCAATCTGCTCGCCCCAACCTGCGCGGTAGTCACCGAGGGCATCGGTCAATGCTTGAAGGGCTACCTGCGCATCGGCCAGCACCTGCACGCCATCGAGTTTCAACGCATCGGCGGGGCTGATATTGAGGTTGAGAAATGTCACATCCGGGTGCTTGAACAGGGATTTGGACGAGGTGGTGAAGTCGGTGTAGCGCGTGCCGACGCCAATGATCAGATCGGCCTCGGGCGCCAGCAGGTTGGCCGCCAGGCACCCGGTTTCGCCGATGCCGCCGACGTTGAGCGGATGGCTGGACACCACCGCGCTCTTGCCCGCTTGCGTCTCGGCGAAGGGAATTTCGAAGCGCTCTGCGAACGCTTGCAACGCCGCATTCGCACCGGAGTACTTGACCCCGCCACCGCAGATGATCAGCGGTTTACGTTTGCCTCGGATGGCCGCCAGCGCATCGCCAAGCATCGCGGCGGTGGCTGGGCGACGCTCGATACGGTGCACGCGTTTTTGCAAGAAGTAATCCGGATAGTCCCAGGCTTCGGCCTGCACATCCTGGGGCAAGGCCAGGGTCACGGCGCCGGTTTCCGCCGGGTCGGTGAGCACGCGCATGGCGTGGATCGCGGCGCTCATCAGTTGTTCGGGACGGTTGATGCGGTCCCAGTACTTGCTCACGGACCGAAACGCATCGTTGGTGCTGATGCTCAGGTCGTGGAACTGCTCGATCTGTTGCAACACCGGGTCGGGCTGGCGGCTGGCGTACACATCGCCGGGCAACAGCAACAACGGAATGCGGTTGGCCGTGGCGGTGGCCGCCGCAGTGAGCATGTTCGCCGCACCCGGCCCGACCGAAGCAGTGCATGCATACACTTTGCGCCGCAGGTGCTGTTTGGCAAAACCGATGGCCGCGTGGGCCATGCCCTGCTCGTTACGGCCCTGGTGCACCACCAGGTCACCGCTGTCCTGCTCCAGGGCCTGGCCCAGGCCGAGCACATTGCCGTGGCCGAAAATCGTGAACACGCCGGCGACGAACTTGCTCTGCACGCCATCGACTTCGATGTACTGGTTGTCCAAAAACTTCACCAGGGCCTGGGCCATGGTCAGTCGGGTGGTGGTCATGTTGCGCCCCTTATCGTTTCTGCAGATGGGCGATGCTTGCCCCTAGCGCCTGCTGGATATCCGTCATTTCATGCACGCTGGCGGCGAACGGTTCGAACGACAGGTAACCGCCGTAGCCGCTGCTGAGCAGGGTGTCGATTTGTGCGGTATTGCCGAGGATGTCGCCCTCGCCCACCAGCACGCGGTGGCGGTCGCGGATCGAGTTGAGTGGCGCGTCGGTCTCTTCCACGCCGGAGATATGCACCAGCCCGGTCAATTGCGGGAAGAATTCCTGCTCGCCGGCCAAATAGTGGTGGAAGGTGTCATGCACCAGACGGAACACATCCAGGCCGCCGATGGCCTGGATCGCATCCACCGCCACGCGCTTGCGGCGCATTGCACACGCTTCAAAACCCAGAGGCTCGATAAAGCCGAGGATGCCGTACTCGCGCAGGATCGGCGCCAACTCGCTCAAAGCCGTGCGCAAACCGGCAGCACGCTGGGCCTCGTTGCGCGTATCACCGGGCTCGTTGAACGGGCACATCACCAGGCCCTGGGCGCCGCATTCACGAGCATAGTCGGCCATGGCGATGGCCTGGGCGCGACGTTCGTCGTTCCATACATCGAACGGGTACAGCGCGTTGATCGACAGCACCGTGATGCCCTGGGCCGCGCACGCTTCACGTACATGGCTGGCCGGGGTGCCGTATTCGATCTGGCGACCTTCGAGATCGTTACGGATCTCAATGGCATCGCACTTGAGCGAAGCCGCCAGCTGGATGAACGCGTCCAGTGACAGGTGCGGAGCGACCATGCGGTTAAGGGCAAAACGTAAAGGCGAATACATTGTTATTGTTCTCCGTCCAAACCGCTCGATCAAAGGTCCAGCAGCCAACTGTGCTGCGGGTCGTTATGGAAATGCCAGGCACGCTTGGGGCCGGCCATCACGTTCAGGTAATAGGACTCGTAGCCGTACGGCACGCTGACCGGGTGATAGCCCTTGGGCACCACCACCAGGTCGCTGTTTTCCACGGCCATGGCCTGGTCGATGCTGCGGTCGTCGGTGTACACCCGCTGGAACACAAAGCCTTGGGGCGGGTTGATCTGGTGGTAGTAGGTCTCTTCGAGAAAGCTCTGGTGCGGCAGGTCGTCGGTGTCGTGTTTGTGCGGCGGGTAGCTCGACGAATGCCCCGACGGCGTGCGCACTTCCACCACCAGCAGCGAATGGGCCGGCGCGCTGTCGGGCAGGATGTCGCACACATAGCGGGTGTTGGCGCCTTTGCCGCGCACGCTGCGCTTGCAGTCCTCGGGACGGATCAGGCGTGGTTCGTAACCCGGCGCGCCGGGAGCGGCGCACACGGCAATCTGCACATCGCTCAAGGCCGTGACCTGGGCGTCGGTGCCCGGCGGAAGGTACGCGGCGAACGGCGACTTGTCCTCGAACACCGACTGGCGATCACCGAGGTTCTGCCAGTTGAAGCCTTCGCCTTCAATATTCACCCGGCCACTGAGCAGCACCAGGCACAGCTCTTTATCACCGGCGCTGACCGGCAGGGTTTCGCCCAGGCTCAGGCGGTAGGCCGAGAAGCCCACGTACTCCAGCCGCCCTGCTTCCAGGGCAACCATGGTTTGCCCGCGTTTGCTGCTTTTGACCAACAAGCTCATCACTCAAGTCCTCTCGTTGAGAAGCGCACGCAAGGTGTCGTAGCCCTTTTTCGCATAGATATAGCTGGGCGCCACGGCCGGGTCCTGCTCGGCCTCCACCACCAGCCAGCCTTGATACTTAGCGGCCAGCAGCACATCCAGCAGCTCGGCAAAGTCGATATCGCCATCGCCGGGCACGGTGAACGTGCCGTTGACAATGCAGTCGGGGAAGCTCCACATCTGGTTGCGCGCCAACTGCACCACCGGCTTGCGCACGTCCTTGAAATGCACATGGCAAATGCGCCCGATGTGTTTGCGCAGCACTTCGATAGGTTCGCCGCCGCCCATGTAGCAATGGCCGGAATCGAACAGCAGGCCGACCTCCGGCCCGGTGCGCTGCATCAGTTGATCGATGTCTTCAGGAGACTCGACGTAAGCGCCCATATGGTGGTGGTACGCCAGGCGCACGCCCTGGGAAAGGGTGAAGCGCGCCAGTTCGGTGAGTTTGTCGGCGTAGTCCTGCCAGGCCTGTTCGCTGTGGAAACGCGGGCGTTCGATCAGGCGAATGCGCGAGCCCTGGATCGAATCCGCCACCTCGCCGTACACCAGCACATGGGCGCCGTTCTGCTTGAGCAGCTCGACATGGCCGGCGATGGCTTCGATCTCCTCGGCCACCGAACGCCGGGCCAGGCGACTGGAATACCACCCCGACACCAGCGCCAGGTCATAGGGCCGCAGCACATCGCCGACGCCTTTGGCGTCCTTGGGGAACTTGCCGTTGAGTTCGAAACCTTCGTAGCCGATGTCCTTGCCTTCGCTCAGCGCGGTGCTTAGCGGCGTTTCACCGCCCAGGGCCGGGAGGTCGTCGTTGCTCCAGGAGATCGGGTTGATGCCAATTCGGATTGCGGGCATGGCTGCACCTTTATTATTTTCAGGTATCACTGAGTTCTGCTTTTTGTGGGAGAGAGCTGGCGCCCTCCCACATTGGAATTGCAGCGCACATTCAAAGCTGTGGTCAGGTTCGCGCGCTGCGCCAGGCGTTGATCAGTTGTTCGAAGTTCGCCTGCACTTGCTGAATTAGGGTCTCATCATCGATCTCCCCCGCCATCCACAAACGGCTGGGTTCCTGAAAGATCGTGCGGCCCACCGCAAACCCTCGGCACGTCGTGCTCTGACCGGCCTGCTGGAACCCGGTCGCCAAACAGTCCGCCGAGGCATTCAAGCCCAGCAGCACCACACCACGGCAGTACGGGTCGCGCTCCTGGATCAGCTCATCGAGTTTTTTCCAGTCTTCGGCCGACTGCGCCTCGATCTTCCACCACGCCGGGTAGATACCCAGGTTGTACAGGCGCTTGAGGCTACGGTAGAGCACATCCGGGTAGGTGGATGGGTGATCCTTGGGTGGGATGACTTCCAGCAACAGCTCATGGCCGCTGACCAGGGAGGCGTCGTACACCGCCTTGAGTTGCGCTTCCTGCTCCAGGCGCAGCAAGGGCTCATCGTCGGGATGAAACTGCACCAGGCACTTGATGATCTGCTCCTGGGGCCAGGCGATCAGGTTGCTGCCAATGGACCGGCCATGCTCGAAGGCCAGCGGCCGCGAGTTCTGCACTTCCACCGGCCGCGCGATCCACCAGCCGCGCCCGCTGGCCGCATTGAGTGCGTCCTGGCCGAAGCGCTGGTCGGCGAGCAGGCCCACATCGGCCTCCACGCCCTGCTCGGCGAGCTTGCGCTCCACCCGTTCGACGGCCTGGATAAACAACTGCTTGATGTCGCTGATGCGCGCTGGGTCCTGGCCACCGCGTTGGGCCAAGTCCACCAATTGCCAGCGATGGTCGAAGGCGAAGATAAACAGCTGCTTCCACTGTTTGCGCGGCACCGTCACCCGGTGCAGGCGTTGCAGGGTCTGGTCCTGATCGGGCCGGGTGATCGGCACGGGGCTGCTGAACAAGTAATCCAACTCCGCCGGCGTGGGCATGGCCGGCGCGCAGGCATGGCGCGATACAACCAGCCCGCCGCAGGCATTGGCCAACTGGCTGCAACGCTCGTCGCTGGCGTCATTCAACCACCCGCTGAGAAAGCCCGACATAAAGGCATCGCCGGCCCCCAATACATTAAGCACTTCCACCCGCACGCCGGGGTAGATCGCACCGTCTTCCAAGCGCGCCGGGATCGCGCCATGGATCACCGTGCACCCTTGCGGGCCGAGCTTGACCACCAGCGTCGCCGGGGTCAGCTCACGCACCGTGCGCAAGGCCGTGAGCAAATCCTCGCTACCGCCCGCGATCAAAAACTCTTCTTCGGTGCCGACGATCAGATCGAAGCGCGGCAGGATGTTCTGCACATGCTGGCTGACATTGCGGTCGGCAACAAAGCGGGTTTCGCCGTCGGCCTTGCCCGCCAGCCCCCACAGCACCGGGCGGTAGTCGATATCGAGCACACGTTTGACGTTATGTTTGGCCGCGTAATCCAGGGCCTGGATGCTGGCCTTGTACACACCGTCGGTGGAGAAATGCGTGCCGGTGATCAACAGCGCCTTGCTGGAAGCGATAAAGGCTTCATTGATGTCTTCAGCGCGCAGGGCCATGTCGGCGCAGTTTTCGCGGTAGAACACCAGGGGGAAGGTTTCGCGGTCCTTGAGGCCCAGCAACACCAAGGCGGTGAGGCGTTCCGGGTCGACCTTGATGCCACTGACATCGCACCCTTCGCGGGCCAGGGATTCCACCAGGAAACGCCCCATATGGTCGTCGCCCACGCGGCTGAGCATCGCCGACTTGAGCCCCAGCCGCGCGGTGCCGAAAGCGATATTGGCGGAGGAACCGCCGAGGTACTTGGCGAAACTGGACACGTCCTCAAGCCGTGCACCGACTTGCTGTGCATAGAGGTCGACGCCCAGGCGCCCGAGGCAAATCAGATCCAATTGACGCCCACTGGCAAAACGAGTCTGGCCCATGCTGGCTCCTGTTATTTTTATCAGCCTGCGTTGTGCCGCCGTGGCGACGGCAAACGCTCTTGGTGGAGCAGACTAGAACGTTCAGCGGCACCAATCAATATTTATTCCATATTTATTTTTAGTGGAATATTTTTTCCAATAACCCGGCATAATGGTCCCCCTAGCCGGCGTGCATCGTTTCAGCACGCCACACCGGCCGTGATGTCGGGGTATTTTTTTGCGCCTACCCTGTAGACTGACGCCACCCATCAGCGCAACAGACGAACACGCCAGAAGGATTGCCCATGTCCCGCACCGATCCCGAGACCACCCTGGAAGACACCATCGCCAGCCCTCCGATCAATGCCGAACGCCTGTTGCAGCTGATTACCGACGAATACGAAAGCCTGCCGCGCCAGCTCAAACGCATCGCCAGCTACATGAGCCAGCAAAGCGACCGCATCATGGTCGACCGTATCAGCGACATTGCCCGCGAATGCGAAGTGCACCCCTCGGCCATCGTGCGTTTTTCCCAGCGTTTCGGGTTCAGCGGGTTCAGTGAGATGCAGGCGCTGTTCCGCGAGGCTTACACCCACAAGACCACCCCGGTGCAGAATTACCAGCAGCGCATCCGCAGCATGATCGCCAACAAGTCGCAGAAGGCCAGCGGCGGCGACCTGGCGCGCGAGTGCGTGAATGCCACCCTGTCCGGCATCGAGCGTCTGGGGCTGGAGCTGGACGACGCAATGTTCGAAAAAGCCGTGGACCTGGTGGTCAATGCCGACAACATCTACGTGGTTGGCGTGCGCCGCTCCTTCGCGGTGGCCGACTACCTGGTCTACAACCTGCAGCACACCAACAAGCGCATCCACCTGATCTCCGGCCTGGGCGGCAGCTACCGCGAGCAGATGCGCAGTGTGCGCGCCAATGACCTGGTGATCGCCATCAGCTTCACGCCCTACGGCAAAGAAACCCAGCACTGCCTGCGTATCGCCCAGCACCACCAGGCCAAGACCCTGATCATCACCGACAGCAACCTCTCGCCCCTGGCCAAGCGGGCCAACGCGGTGCTGCTGGTAAACGAGGGTTCTTCGTTCGCATTCCGCTCACTGAGCGCCACGCTGTGCCTGTGCCAGGCGCTGTTCATTGCGGTGGCGTACCGCCTGGAATTGAAAGTGGACGAGATTCACGAGCAGGTCGGGTTCGAAGACTGAACTCGCGGCCCGCCCCTGCTCATAGGCACAACGCCGCCAATGCTCGGCCGTGATAGCGAATCTGCGCCAAGGTCAGCGCGGTGTAGCCAATGATCACCGCCGGCGGCAACCTCGCCTCATGACAGAACGCGCCCAGCGGTTGCAGCGTGAGTCCGACAGATGCCGCCCGGGCACAGAAGTCCGCTTCTTCAGCTCCTGTCGGCAGCCACAACACAAAGTGCAGCCCAGCCTGCTGGCCATTGACGCTGCCGTGGCCGCCGAGGCATTCGAGCAGCGTATCGCGACGGGCCAGATAAGCCTGGCGTGAAGCCCGCAGATGACGCACAAACGCCCCACTGCCAAGTAGCTCCACCAAGCCCAACTGATCACTGGCGCCGACCGAATGCCCGGTGAGGTGCAGGGTGCGTAGCAGCGGCCGGCGCAGCGCCTTGGGCACTACCATGAAGCCCACCCGCAAGCCAGGGAACAGATTTTTGTTGAAGCTACCGCAGTAGATCACCCGGTCGCCGGAATCCAGGGCTTTGAGTGCGGCCAGCGGCGCGCTCTGGTAATTGTATTCGCTGTCGTAATCGTCCTCGACCACCCATGCCTGCGCACGTGCGGCCCAGTCCAGCAAGGCCAGACGGCGTGATACCGACAGGGTCATGCCCAGCGGCGCCTGGTGGGCCGGTGTCACGTAGACCAGGCGCGCAACGTCGGGGAGCTGGGTGGTGTCGAGGCCATCAGCGCTGACTGGCACCGCCTGTACGCCAGCGCCGGCCAGCTCAAACAAGCGTCGTGCCGGTGGGTAGCCAGGGTCTTCGACACACGCCGTGTCGCCAGGGTTGAGCAGTGTGCGCGCAATCAAATCGAGGGCATGTCGAATACCGGTGGTGACAATCACTTCATCAGCCTCGCAGTGCAGCCCGCGATGCCGGCGCAGGTAGTCGGCGATCTGGGTACGCAGCTCCGGCACGCCCGCTGGATGGGACGCCTCCAGCGCGCCTGGCCCCGCCGCCAACAACCCACGAGACAGGCAGCGGGCCCAGGCTTTCATGTCGAACAGGCCGGCATCCGGACGCCTTGCGACGAAAGGCACATGACTTTGCACGCCCGCGTACGGGCGGTCCGGCTGTACCGGGCGACGCGGCATGTGGTGTGGCCTCGGCGCCGCGATAAAGTGTTCGGGGATCACCGCACACACGCGCGTGCCGGACCCCGCGATGCGCTGCACATACCCTTCCTCCTGCAAACGTTCATACGCAGTTTCCAACGTGCCGCGGGACACCCGCCACCGCTCGGCCAGGCTGCGCGTGGACGGCAAACGACTGCCCGCCGGCAATTGCCGGTTAAGGATCGCTGCGCGCAATGCCTCGTACGCGCCCTGCTGTTTGCCCGCGTCCAGCGCGTCGGGGCGTGGCAGATCAAGGGCGGATGCAACTTTACCTCGGCTCATAGTGGTCCATTCTTTTTTGGCATAAGTGGCCCACAGGATTAAACCACAAAGCCGATAGAGTTCTGGCTCCACTTACTCCCACGAGCTTGCCCATGACTCAACGTGCTCTTTCCCTGGGTTCCTGGCTGGTGCTGCTGACCGTATTGATCGGCCTGCCGCGCATCACCCTGGACATGCACCTGCCAGCACTGCCAGCCATGGCTGATTACTTCCAGGCCAGCGACAGTCAGCTGCAATTGACCCTCACGCTGTACACCCTCGGTTCGGCCATTTCCCTGCTGGTCAGCGGCCCGCTGACTGACCGCTTCGGCCGTCGCCCGGTGTTACTGGCGGGACTGGCGCTGTATGGGCTGGCCACCTTGGCCTGCGCCTTGGCCGACAGTCTGGTCGTGCTGATAATCGCGCGGTTGTTTCAGGCGCTGGGCGGCTGCTGCACCACGGTGATTGGCCGCGTGATCGTGCGCGATCACTTCGACCGCAGCGAACAGGCACGCCTGCTGGGGCTGATCTCCATGGCGATGGCGGTGTCGCCGATGGCCGCGCCGGTAGTGGGCAGCCTGTTGCTGCCGTGGTTTGGGTGGCGTGGCTTGTTTCTGCTGTTGGGCGCGATCGGTGCGCTGTTGTATGGGGCGGTGTATCGCCGCCTGCCGGAAACCCGCCCGGCGCACGTAGCCGCTACGCCACCGGGCAATCTGCTGGGTCTGTATGGGCAGTTGCTGCGCGACCGCTATTTCCTGCGTTACGCGCTGGCCATCGGCTGCGTGTACAGCACGTATTTTCCCTTTATCAGTGAGTCATCTGCGCTGCTGCAACGGGGCTTTGGCTTATCCGCCACGGCCTATGCGCTGGTGTTCGCGGCAACGATCAGCGGCTATATGCTGGGGGCGAATCTGTTTCGTCGACTGGTGCTGCGCTTTGAAGCGGACCGATTGATCAGCGCAGCCATCGCATTGAACGTGGCAGGCAGCGTTCTGCTCGCCGTCACCACAAGCGCATGGGCGCAGCAATGGCTGGCGATTGTACTGCCGATGGTGGTGATCATGGTGTCGGTGGGATTGGTGATTCCGGCGTGCCAACTGTCGGTGTTGCAGCCCTATGGCGCGATTGCCGGCACCGCCTCGGGACTATTCTTCTTCATCCAGATGTTCCTCACCGCCATAAGCAGTGGGATCACCGGTTGGTTATCGGACGGCACCTCGCAGCCCTTGCTGATCATGACAGGCGTCGCCAGTATTTTGCTGGTGGCGACCTGGATGACGCTCCACCCAAAACAAAGTGGGAGGGCGCAAGCGCCCTCCCACGAGGTTCCGAGCCGAACTCGGGTTTAGTGCATGAAGATCGCGATCAGGATGATGACCGGGATAGGCACGCCGAGGAACCACAGCAGTAATGAGCGCATTGTTTTCTCCTTGAATTAACGGACGTAATGTTCGGTTTCGACATACACCACGGCATCGCGACGGCGGCCGCCGAAGGTCGCGGCGAAGCTGGCGAAGAAGGCCCCGATCAGCAGCGCGACGAACATCCACAGTGCAGTCCAGGCAGCGACTTTGGCGGCGGTGTCAGCGGCTTGCTTGGCTTTGAGCTTGGCGTCTTCGACGGCTTTACGGGCGTCGCCGTAAACCTTGTCGATACGCGCTTCGGCGTCGGCCTGGCTGAGGTTGGTGCGCTGGCTGATCAACTGGGCCAGATAGGCACGGTCTTCGGCGGCGAGTTGGCCGTCATTGCTCAGGGTGCGGGCAAAAATGCGCGCTACAACGGCATGGGCGGCGTCATCACTGACGGCGGCTGGGCGGTCATCGCGGAACAGGCTGTCGACGTAATAACCGAAGTCATCACCCTTGACGCCCTGCGCTGCGCTGCCGGCGGCTTGCACCGCACCCGAGGCCACACTGGCGCTGGCTTGCACGCCGCCACCGACCACACTGCTGACCGAACTGACCACCAGGGTCGCGGTGATCAACGTGGCTACGGCCCAGGCCAGGAAGCCATGGGCGGTGTCGCGAAAGTACACCTCATCGCCATGCATATTGGCCCACTTCACCCGCAGACGGCCGGCGATATAACCGCCCAACCCTGCCGCGACGATCTGGGTAAACGCCAGCCAGACAATTGTGGAAATGCCCAACCCCTTGGCGCTGACGCCGCTATTGGCCCACGGCGAAACGGCCGAGAAGCCCAGGCCAAAGCCCAGCAACACCAGAATCAATGAGAGTGCAGCCGCCGCAGCGGCGCCGGCAAAAATCGCCCCCCAGGAAACCCCGGAGCGCGCGCTCGATTCTTGCAGCGTGGTTGAAGGTGTGATCATTGTTGTTTTGCTCCCGGCAGGAAAAATAGTGTTACAAGTCTCAAAAGGGACAGTGCAGGCCCCGTGCCAGCCGCATTAAAAATAAAAACTTAGCATTTTCAATAAGTTAGATAAGTTGAACTTCCTAAGACCATGCAACTTGCAAGAAATGCTCAATAAGGGCGGGCGTATTGCATTCCGTCATCGGAGGGAGCTCGGTTTACCTACATGAAGTTTTATTTAGGAAGCATTCAGCCAATTCTTGGCAAAATGCCTCACTTCTAGTGTGAATCGCTCGCCAGGTATGCCTATGACCCGCATTTTGACCATCGAGGATGACGCCGTAACGGCCCGCGAGATTGTCGCCGAGCTGAGTAGCCATGGACTGGAGGTTGATTGGGTGGACAACGGCCGCGAAGGCCTGGTCCGCGCCGTGAGTGGTGATTACGACCTGATCACCCTGGACCGTATGCTGCCGGAACTGGATGGCCTGGCCATCGTCACCACCCTGCGCACCATTGGAGTATCGACGCCGATCCTGATGATCAGCGCCCTCTCCGACGTCGATGAACGCGTGCGCGGCCTGCGCGCCGGGGGCGATGACTACCTGACCAAGCCGTTCGCTTCCGATGAAATGGCCGCCCGCGTCGAAGTACTGCTGCGCCGCAAAAGCACGGTCAAGGAATTCGAGACCGCGTTGCGCGTGGCCGACCTGGAGTTGAACCTGATCAGCCGCGAAGCCAGTCGCGCCGATCAGCCGCTGACCCTACTGCCCACCGAATACAAACTGTTGGAATTCCTGATGCGCAACACTGGGCAGATCCTGTCGCGGATGATGATCTTCGAGGAAGTCTGGGGCTATCACTTCGACCCCGGCACCAACCTGATCGATGTGCACATCGGACGCCTGCGCAAGAAAATCGACCCACCGGGCCTCACGCCGCTGATCCGCACGGTACGAGGTTCCGGTTATGTCATTGCTGAACCCCTCTAAGGGCTGGCGCTCATCCAGCAGCCGCCTGCTGGCGCTGTACAGCTCGCTGTTCGTGGCCTGGAGCTGCATCCTGATGGGGGTGCTGTATTACGAAGTATCGGGTTACCTGAGCGACCTGTCGCGCCATTCCCTGCTGCAGCGCCAGCACCTGTTCCAGCGCTTCGACGGCGAGGAACTGGTGGAGGCGCTGACCACCAGCATGACCTTCGACATGAAAGGCGTGGATGCCTATGGCCTGTTCGACGAGCAGTTCCGCCCCCTGAATGGACCGATCCGCGCGATTCCGTCCGACCTGCCCCTGGACGGCAAGATCTACGCCCTGGCCAATTGCGTCGATTCCGACGACCCGAAATTGCCCAAGGACAGCTGCGATGCCGTGGCCACCCACACCGCAGACGGCCGCTGGCTGGTGCTGGTGCGCGCCAACGGTTCGCTGTTCGGCGTGACGCGGATCATCTGGCACGCATTGCTGTGGGCGCTGTCGCTGACCATCATCCCCGGTGCCGCCGGCTGGCACTTGCTGCGCCGCCGCCCGCTGCGACGCATTCGCGGCATCCAGGCCAGCGCCGAAGCCATCGTCGCCGGTGACCTCACCCACCGCCTGCCGCTGTCCAATCGACGCGACGAATTGGACATGCTCGCGGCCATCGTCAACGCAATGCTCGACCGTATCGAGAAGTTGATGAACGAGGTCAAGGGCGTGTGCGACAACATTGCCCACGACCTGCGTACGCCGCTGACGCGCCTGCGCGCGCAGCTTTATCGCATCCGGCAGGAGGCCGAGCAAGACTCGGGCTACGCGGTCAAGCTGGATGACGCGATTGCCGAAACCGACACCCTGATGGCGCGTTTTCGCGGGCTGTTGCGTATTTCAGAGCTGGAAGACCACCAGCGCCGCTCAGGCTTCCTGGTGCTGGACCCGCTGCCGCTGCTGCGGGAATTGCACGATTTCTATCTACCGCTGGCCGAAGAAGGCGAACTGCAACTGGTGCTGGACGCCCCAGCGTCCCTGCCGTGGATCACCGGCGACCGCGCGCTGCTGTTTGAAGCCGTGGCGAACTTGTTGAGCAATTCGATCAAGTTCACCCCCCCGGGCGGCGAAGTGATTTTGCGCGGGCTCAACGACGCGGGCAGCACCCGCATCGAAGTGCACGATTCGGGGCCGGGCATCCCGGCGGCGGAACGCGCGGCGGTGTTCCAGCGCTTTTATCGCGTGGAGGAAAGCGACCAGCCCGGTGGGTTCGGGCTGGGGTTGTCGATTGTCGCGGCGATCATCAACCTGCATGGCTTCAAGCTGGAAGTGGGCAGCAGCGCCCGTGGCGGCGCGCGGCTGATCCTGGAATGTCGCCAGCAACTGATGCCCGAATAAGTCAGTAAGCTCCGAGGTGGGGGCGAGCCGTCCTCCCCCACCCTGCCAGTCGAATCAGGCCTTGAAGTTGGCGCGCAGCGCTTCAACGCCACCCTTGTAGACACCGGCGAACAGCTCCTCCACCGCCTCGTCCGTGGTGCCCGCCGACGGGGTGAACACCCCTGACCAGGTCACCTTCGACGACGTGTCAGTCAAGGCTTCGATCTGCAAAGTCGCCAGGTACGCACTCACCGGAAACGGCGACTGCTCGATGGTGTAGCTGTAAGTGCGCGCCACATTGTCGAAGGTCTGCAAACGCTCGACGATGACGCCACCGTCGGCAGTTGTCAGATGGCGCAAGCGGCCACCTTCGCCAGGTTCGCTCTTGGCGATCAGCGGCAACCAATCCGGCAGGCTGTTGAAGCCGCCCACCAATTGCCAGACCTGATCGGCCGATACAGGGATTTCAATTACTGCGGATGCGGTTGGCACGGTCAATCTCCAGAAGTCATGGAAAACGTCGCCCAGACTGCCACGCCTGGCGCGTCATTGCATCCATTCTGAATGCTCGGATAAGGGTGTGGCTGACGCATCGCAATCGGGGGCAAGCCCCCTCCCACAGCATTGACTGTGTGGGAGGGGGCTTGCCCCCGATTGCAGTGGGTCAGGGCCCACAGGTTTCAGTTCAATGGCGCTTGAGGAACGCCAGCATCAACTGGTTAACCTGCTCCGCCGCCTCCAACTGCACCATATGCCCCTGCCCCGGCAGGATTTCCACCTGGGCCTCCAAGCCTTGGGCATGGTTGGCCGGGATAATGGCGTCGTCGCTGCCCCAGATCACCAGGCTCGGCTGTCGACCGACAACATGGCGCACATCCACCTTCTGCCGCCCGCCGTCGAACAGCGCCCCATTGAGCTGGCGCAGCGCCTGATCCACGCCCTCCAATCGTTTGAACTTGAGCATGTCCTCCAGCATCTGCCGCGTCACCAGCGCCGGGTCGCTGAAGAGTTGCACCAGTTGCGGCTTGAGGGCGTTGCGATTGTTAGCGTCGGCAAACCCTTGCAGATAATCGCCATTGATATCGGCACCCAGGCCGGCGCTGGCGATCAGGGTCAGCGAGACCACGCGCGCGGGTGCCTGCTCGGCAACGGTCAGGGCCACCAGCCCGCCCATGGAATGGCCGGCCAGATGCACGCGGTCCAGCTGTAGATGGTCGAGCAAGCCCAGCACCGCCTCGCTTAATTCAGCCGCCTCGCCGCTGCGCAGGCTCTTGCCCGACTCGCCATGCCCCGGCAGGTCCAGAGCGATCACCCGGCGCTCGGCGGCCAGGGCCGGTTGGTTGAACAGCCAGTTGTTCAGGTCGCCGCCAAAGCCATGCACCAGCACCAGCGGCGTGCCGCCTTCGCCGAGGTCCAGGTAACGCAGCAAGCGCCCGCCCACCTCGACTTTCTGCGCGCTCGGCCCGGCCGTTTCGGCCTCGGCGGCATTGGACACGAACCCGGCCTGGAAGCCTTCGATCACCGCATCGATCTCGGCGTCGCTGGCCTCGCCTTCCACCACCACACCGAGCAAGGCACCCACCGGCAAGGTCTCATCGCTCAGCGCCAAGACCCGACGCAACACACCGCTGAACGGCGCTTCCACACTGCTGGAAATCTTGTCGGTCTCCACATCCAACACGGCCTCGCCCTTCTCCACTCGGTCGCCGGGTTGCTTGAGCCAGATATCGATACGCCCTTCGGTCATCGACAGCCCCCACTTGGGCATGGTCAAGGTATGAATCATGCGGCGTTCCTCTTGTCGGCGATTTTCAGCACGGCGGCTTCGATCTTGGCGGCGTCGGGGATGTACAGGTCTTCCAGCGCATCGGAAAACGGCACCGGCGTGTGCGGCGCGGTGACCATTTCGATGGGCGCGCGCAGCGCAGCGAAGGCTCGCTGCGCCACCAGGGCACTGATGTCGGTGGCAATCGAGCAACGCGGGTTGGACTCGTCGATCACCACCAGGCGCCCGGTTTTCTCCACGCTTTCCAGGATGCTGTCTTCGTCCAGGGGGCTGGTGGTGCGCAGGTCCAGCACTTCGCAATCGATACCTTGGCGCGCCAGGTTGGCGGCGGCTTCCAGGGCGATATGCACCATGCGCCCGTAGGTCACCAGGGTCACGTCGCGGCCTTCGCGTACAAAGTTGGCCTCGCCGAATGGCACGGTATATAGCTCTTCGGGTACTTCGCCTTGCAGGCTGTAGAGCATTTTGTGTTCGAGGAAGATCACCGGGTCGTTATCGCGGATCGCCTGGATCAGCATGCCCTTGGCGTCATAGGGGGTGGCCGGGCACACCACTTTCAGGCCGGGAATGTGGGTCCACATCGAGGTGAGCATCTGCGAATGCTGGGCGGCGGCGCGCAGGCCGGCGCCGTACATGGCGCGGATCACCAGGGGCGTGGTGGTCTTGCCGCCGAACATATAGCGGAACTTGGCCGCCTGGTTGAGCAATTGATCGAGGCAGCAGCCGATAAAGTCGACGAACATCAATTCGCACACCGGGCGCATGCCCCTGGTGGCGGCGCCTACGGCCATGCCCACGTAGCCGACCTCGGACAGTGGCGCATCCAGCACGCGCTCGGGAAACTCTGGGTACAGGCCCTTCGTGACGCCGAGCACGCCGCCCCAGGCGTCCTGCTCGCCGGGCGAACCGGTGCCGCCGGACACGTCCTGGCCGATGATAAACACGCTCTGGTCGCGGCGCATTTCCTGGGCCAGGGCTTCGTTGATTGCCTGCTGATAGCTGATTTTGCGAGCCATGAAATTCTCTCCGGGTCTTGTTGTTATTAGCGGTAGGCGACGTAGACATCGCTGAGCAGATCGGCCGCCTGGGGCTTGGGATCGGACTTGGCCAGGCGCACGGCGTCTTCGATCAACTGCGCGACTTCGCCATCGATGCGCTCGAACTGCGCCGCGTCCAGCCAGCCCTCGGCCTGGCAGCGCTGGCGGAACAGCGCCAGGCAATCCTGGGTCTCGCGCAGGTTTTTCACTTCATCCGGGCCGCGATAGGTCTGGGCATCGCCTTCGAAGTGGCCGTAGAAACGGCTCAACTTGACCTCCACCAGGGTCGGTCCCTCGCCCCGGCGCGCGCGCTCGACGGCAACGCCCAGTGCGGCATGAACGGCGAAGAAATCATTGCCATCGACGATCACCCCCGGCATGCCGAACCCCACGGCGCGCTCGGCGATGTCTTTGCACGCTACCGACCAGCCGGAACCGGTGGCTTCGGCGTAGCCGTTGTTTTCAGCAACGAACAGGCAGGGCAGTTTCATGATCGAGGCAAGGTTCATCGC
This sequence comes from Pseudomonas sp. MD330_10, assembly GCF_042610415.1. Lineage (NCBI taxonomy): Bacteria > Pseudomonadati > Pseudomonadota > Gammaproteobacteria > Pseudomonadales > Pseudomonadaceae > Pseudomonas > Pseudomonas sp. MD330_10. The sequence continues at coordinate 26,777 of NZ_JBHGZU010000009.1, read as the reverse complement.
TTCGAACACCGCGCCCTCGTTGGAGCCGCCATCACCAAAAAACGCCACGGCCACGCCCTGGCTGCCCTTGAGCTTGGAGGCCAGCGCGGCCCCCGCAGCCAACGGTGCGCCGGCGCCGACGATGCCATTGGCGCCGAGCATGCCTTTCTCCTGATCGGCGATGTGCATGGAGCCGCCCTTGCCGCCGCACACGCCGGTTTTTTTGCCGTAGATCTCGGCCATCATGCCGAACACATCCACGCCCTTGGCGATGCAATGGCCGTGGCCACGGTGGTTGGAAGCAATGCAGTCGTCATCGTTGAGATGGGCCATGACCCCGGCCGCGCTGGCTTCCTGGCCGGCATACAAATGCACGAAGCCGGGGATCTCGCCGGTGGCGAATTCCACATGCAGGCGCTCTTCGAAATCACGGATGGTGCGCATCACGGTGTAGGCATGCAGCAATTGATCGGTGGACAGGTGGGTGGACATCTTGTTGTTCTCCAGGTTGTCTCGACACACGAAAGGCTGGCGTCGGCCAGCTACAGGCCACTCAGCACAGCCTGTGCCAGAACCGGCAAAAACCTGGCAAAGCCTTGATCCAGAGCATTGCCGTGACCTTGAACGTGCGTAGTCTGCCCACTCAGAATGAGACGCTGCCGCGCAGCCCGCCGCCGCTGTCTCAGGGCAAATGAGACGCTGCGTCTCAGCGCCGGCAGTCGGTCAGGTCGGCCTTGTCCGCCCGCGCGCGCAGGCGCTTAATGGCAGGCATAACAACAACGCGTGAGAACCGGAGGCCTTATGCTCGCCGCGAACTCCAGAGAGCACGTCGACTGCGTCAGTCGCGTGGTCCGCAATGCCGATCGCCTGCCCCAGGCACCGGTGCCGTCGCTGATTTTCGATTCCTGGCGCCGCTCCATGGAACAACACCACCTCGACCCCGGCTCACTGCAAGGGCCACGCATCCTCAGCGAACCCTTGCTCAAGGAATGTCGCGAGCGCGCCGAGCTGTTTATGCGCATCGCCAGTGAGGAGGTCGGGCAACTGCACCACCGCGTGCGCCATGCCGACTACTGCGTGATGCTCACCGACGCCCAAGGCCAAACCCTCGACCACCGCGTCGACAGCCGCATTCGCAACGATTGCCGCAAAGCCGGCCTGTACCTGGGCACCTGCTGGTCGGAAGCCGAAGAAGGCACCTGCGGCGTAGCCACGGTATTGACCAGCAAGGCAGCGGTGACCGTGCACAAACGCGATCACTTCCGCGCGGCCTTTATCGACCTGACCTGCTCCGCCGCGCCGATCTTCGACCCCCAGGGCAACCTGCTGGGGGTGATGGATGCTTCGGCGCTCCAGTCGCCGGACGACCGCCGCAGTCAGCACTTGGTGCGCCAGATGGTGGCCCAGAGCGCCCAGGCCATCGAGAATGCATTCTTCATGCACAGCGCCCGTCAGCACTGGGTGCTGCAAGCCCACAGCACCCCCGGTTATGTGGACAGCCAGCCCGACCTGTTGCTGGCCTGGGACCAGGACGGGCGCCTGCTGGCCCTCAACAGCAAGGCACGCCAAGCGTTGCGGCGGCGCTTCGGCCAGGTGCCGGCGCATATCGGCGAGGTGTTCGACCTGGATGCCTTGCGGGCGGTGACCGACCAGCGCACCCAGCAGTTGAACTGGCTAGGCGAACCCGGCGCGCTGCATGTGCGGGTCAACACCCCCCAGCGCCCTCGCCCACGCACGGCCCCCAGCACCCAGCTCGACCCACGGGTGGAGGAGCATCTGCGCCTGGCCGTGCGGGTCAAGGACCGCAACCTGCCGGTGCTGGTGCAAGGCGAGACCGGCGCCGGCAAGGAAGTCTTCGCCCGCCAGCTGCATGAGCGCAGCGCGCGACGCCAAGGCCCGTTCGTGGCGGTGAACTGCGCGGCGATTCCGGAAAACCTGATTGAAAGCGAGCTGTTCGGCTATGTGGCCGGGGCGTTTACCGGCGCCTCCAGCAAGGGCATGCCAGGCCTTTTGGTGCAGGCCGATGGCGGCACGTTGTTTCTCGATGAGATCGGCGATATGCCGCTGGCCTTGCAGACCCGCTTGCTGCGGGTGATGGCCGAGGGGGAAGTGGCGCCCCTGGGGGCGGCCAAAACCCGTACGGTGGATATCCAGGTGATCTGCGCCAGTCACCGCGACCTGGCGGCACTGGTGAGCGAGGGGCGTTTTCGCGAAGACCTGTACTTTCGTCTCGGCTGTGCCCGTGTGAGCCTGCCGCCCTTGCGCGATCGCACCGACAAACTGGCCCTGATCCACCGTCTGCTGGCCCAGGAATCCCATGGCGGCGCGATCTCGCTGGGCATCAGCCAGGCGGCGCTTGAGGTGCTGTTGAGCTATGGCTGGCCGGGCAATGTGCGCCAGCTGCGGCATGTATTGGCGTACGCCTGCGCGGTGTGCGACGGCGATACCCTGCAATTGGCGGACCTGCCGGTGGAAGTGCGCGGCGAACAGGTCGCGGCGCCGGCAGAACAAAGCGCCAGCCCGGAACGGCAAGTGGTACTGGATGCACTGATCCGGCATCGCTGGAAACCAACACCGACCGCCCAGGCGCTGGGCATTTCCCGAGCCACCCTGTACCGCCGAGTCAACCAACTGGGTATCGACATGCCCGGCAAGGCTTCCCTGACACAGTGAGGACGCTCATAGCGGCGTGTCAGTGACACACCTGTTGCCTGAGCGAAAGCTATCGGGGGCAAGCCCCCTCCCACAGTGGGATCTCGCTGTCGCAGGTCAATGTGGGAGGGGGCTTGCCCCCGATGGCGGTGGGTCAGCGAAAAAAATACTAATTGAACCACCATCAGCGCAGGCGTTGAGCGATCAGCGGTAGACCAGCCCACCGTCGATCAAGGGCGACTGCCCCGTCATGTAGTCCGCATCCGGCCCCGCCAGGAACGCCACCAGCCCCGCCACATCCTCCGGGGTTTCGGCGCGGCCCAGGGCGATGCCGTCCACGTATTGCTTGTAGGTCGCGCCCACCTCGGCCCCGGTGATCTCGGCCATACGCTTGTCGATCTCCACCCACATATCGGTGCCCACGACGCCCGGGCAGTAGGCATTGACGGTGATCCCCGCGCTGGCCAGTTCCTTGGCCGCCGCCTGGGTCAGCGCACGCACGGCGAACTTGGTGGCCGAGTACACGCCCAGCAGCGCAAACCCTTCGTGACCGGCGATGGAGCAGGCGTTGATGATCTTGCCCTTGCACCCCAGCGCCTTGAATTTCTTGCCGGCGGCCTGGATGCCCCACAACACGCCCTGCACGTTGATGCCCAAGGTGCGTTCGACCTGTTCCGGGGTCACCTCCAGCAGTGCATCGATCTGCGCCACCCCGGCGTTATTGACGATGATGTCGAAGCCGCCCAGGGTCTGGTGCGCATGCTCCACCGCCGCCACCACCTGTTCGCGCTTGGACACATCGGCGATAAACACCGACGCCTTGCGCCCGATGGCCGTGATTTCGGTGGCCACGGCGGCGAGTTTGGCGCCATTGATGTCCACCAGGGCGATATCGGCGCCCTCCTGAGCCAGGCGCAAGGCAATGGCCCGGCCGATGCCCTGCCCGGCGCCGGTGACCAGCGCAACTTTTCCAGCGATACCCATGACGATCTCCTGCACGAATGAGAGAAGCCTTGTCTATCGCAGCTACACCAAGCGGCTGTCGAGGCCATAAGGCTGCGGCGAGTGAGCTGAGACGGGACGTCTCACTTGTAAAACCGAGCCGTAATGCCTAGCTTATGCGCCCCCTGCCCCGTGCTCTAAGGCCCTGCCCATGGTTTTGCGTTTCCGCCCTGTCGCCTCTTCTCGTGTCGCCCTCGGTCTGCTGCTCAGCGGCGGCATCGGCCATAGCCTGGCGGCCGAGCTCGAACTGCCGGCGGTGCAGGTCCAGGGCCAGGACACGTCCGGCTATCGCGCCGAGACGGCCTCGGTCGGCGGCTTCAATGAAGCGCCGCTGCTGGACACTCCCGCGTCGGTCAGCGTGTTCAACGCCGCGCTGCTCAAGGACCAGCAGGCGCGCCTGCTCAGCGAGGTGCTGCGCAACGATGCGTCGGTGGGCGAGAGCTATGCGCCCATCGGCTACTACGAAAACTTCGTAGTGCGCGGTTTTTCGCTGAACGCGGCCAGCAGCTACAAGATCAACGGGCGCACCATCACCGGCGAGCAGAACGTCGCCCTGGAAAACAAGCAGCAAGTGGAAGTGCTCAAGGGCCTGTCGGGCGTGCAGAGCGGCATTGCCGAGCCCAGCGGCGTGATCAACTATGTGACCAAGCGCCCGGAAGACGTGCGCTCGGTGACCGTCTCCACCGACGATCGCGGCAGCGGCTACCTGGCCACCGACGTCGGCGGCTGGTTCGGCAGCGAGCAGCAATTCGGCCTGCGCGCCAACGTCGCCCACGAAGACCTGCATTCCTACGTGGAACACGCCAATGGCCAGCGCGATTTTGTGTCCCTGGCTTTTGACTGGAACATCAGCCCCGACGCCGTGCTGCAACTGGACGCCGAATACCAGAACAAACAACAGCGCTCGGTGCCGGGCTACCAACTGCTGGGCGGCAGCGAAGTGCCCCACGGCGCCTCACCGAAAAAACTGCTGGGGCACCAGAGCGGCGCCAAACCGGTGGACATCGACTCGCTGAACCTCAACGGCAAGTTCGAATACCGCTTCAGCGATCATTGGACCGGCCAGCTCAGCGCCGCGCGCAGCAAAGTGGTGATCGATGACTACAGCTCGTTCGCCTGGGGTTGTTATTACATCGGCAGCTGCAATGCCAACACCTTCAGCCCCGAAGGCGACTACGACATCTACGACTACCGCAGCCCCGACGACACCCGGCGCGACGACGAAATGCAGGCCGCCATGACCGGCCTGTTCGACACCGCAGGCCTGGGCCACGAATTGACCCTCGGCACCAGCGCGTTCCGCCGGGTAATCGACCAGCGCACAGCGGTCAACGAACGGATCGGCAGCGGCAATATCCACCAGGACGCCGCGACCTTCGCCCCCACCGACGTGCCCCTCCACGACAGCCACCGCAGCCTCGACAGCCGCCAGTACGGCCTGTTCGTCACCGACCGCATCCGTTTTAACGAGCAGTGGCAAACGGTGCTCGGTGGGCGTCAAGTGCGTCTCGATGAACAGGCATTCGACAGCAACGGCAGCCCGTCCCGCCACACGCAGCAGTATGTGTTCCTGCCCCAGACGGCGTTGATCTATAAGCCGGTGGACAGCGTGTCGCTCTACACCAGCTACAGCAAAGGCTTGTCTCTGGGAGGCACCGCGCCGTGGTTCGCGACCAATGCCAGTGAGACCCTGGCACCGACCACCTCGCGGCAGATCGAAGCCGGGATCAAATACGATTGGCGCCGCATCAGCTTCGCGGCGGCGCTGTTCCAGACCCGCCAGGCCTACCAGTACGCCAGGCCCGACGGCGCCGGCAGCTTTACCTATGTGCAACAGGGCGAGCAGAAAAACACCGGGTTGGAAGTGTCGGCCAATGGCTGGGCCACCGAGCGTTTGCAGATCGCCACCAGCGTGGCGGCGATTCGTGCACGGGTGAGCGGCAGCGGTACAGCAGCCTATGAAGGGCACCAGGCGATCAACGTGCCCAAGCTGCGCGCCAGCCTCTACGCCGACTATGCGCTGCCGTGGGTCAATGGCCTGGCGCTGCTGGGTGGCGTGCAATACAGCGCCAAGAAGTACGCCAACCGCAGCGGTAATGTGGAGGTGGGCGATTACGCGGTGGTCAACGTCGGCAGCCGCTACACCACCCACGTCGACGGTTACGAAACCGTGTTGCGCCTGAGCGTCGACAACCTGTTCGACAAGCGCTATTGGCGCGACGCGGGCGAATACCTGGGCGACGACTACCTGTTCCAGGGCGCACCGCTGACGGCGCGCCTGAGTGCCACGGTGAATTTCTAAGACGTTACTTGGGCATCTTGCGAAAGCCCACGGCGAGGCGGTTCCAGCTGTTGATGGTGGCGATGGCCAGGCTCAGATCGACCTGTTCCTGGGCGCTGAATTCGGCAGCCAATGCCGTGTAGTCAGCGTCCGGCGCGTGGGTCTGGCTGATCAGGGTCAGGCTTTCGGCCCAGGCCAGCGCGGCACGTTCGCGTGGGGTGAAAAACGGCGTCTCGCGCCACGCCGACAGCGTGTACAGCCGCCGTTCGGTCTCACCGCCCTTGCGGGCGTCGGCGGTGTGCATATCGAGGCAGAATGCACAGCCGTTGATCTGCGACACGCGCAGGCGGATCAGTTCGAGCAGCGGCAGTTCGATGGACAATTTACCCACGGCGGCTTCGAGGGCGAGCATGGCTTTCATGGCGTCCGGGGAAGCGTTGTAGAAATCGATACGGCTTTGCATGGGGAACTCCAGAACGGTGGGAAGTGGTGGCTAGGTTAGCCACCGGCCCGTGCGGGAGAAATAGCCAATTACGGCGAAGAATGGGTGACCAATGTTGCCCTGTTATCCCCTTACTGCTCCCGCGTCTTGACCTTCAAATGCCGCGCATACCAGGGCCGTTGCGGCACGCGTTTGAACAAGCCCTGCAATGCCTGCTCATCGGCGCCAAAGGTGATCCGCAGCGCGAGTTTCATGGTCTCCGGGTCCATTTCCATCGACTTGCCCATCTGCAGCCCTGGGGTGGTGCTGCACCCATGGGTGTCCGGACCGAGCCACGGGTCGCCCACTTCGACCCAGCGCCCCTGGGCGAACCAAGGCACGCCGTTGACCTCCAGGCGGCTGACCTCGCCGGGGTGGAAGCGCTCGTGGGCGCGAAACCAGTCTTCGACGCGGTCGTCGATCCAGCCGTGGAAGTGCCAGAACACCGGGTTGACGTGGGAGGAAAACGGGTCGCCGAGGAAGTCGTTCTCGGCCGTATACCAGCGTGGCGCGAAGTCCGCCGGGTCGCGGGCAAATGGCACCGGGGCGCCGTTGGAAGGGTCGCGCGGCACCGAGGCCCAGCGCATGTGCAGCCAGTCGTGCAGGCCCAATTCCATTTCAGAACCCAGTTGCCCCAGGGTCAGTTTGGCCAGGTAGCGCGGGTCGCGGTACTGGGATTCCCACACTTGGAAGTTGCTGTGGTAGGTCTCGGCGGCCTTGATATCGCTGACCCATTGGGTGTAATCGCTGTCGTCCGGGGCCGACCAAGTGGGCGGCAGAGCGAAGCCGTCATGGTTATCGAAATAGCGCAGAAAGCCCAGGCGATCGCGTTCCAGGGGCGGTTGCGGTGCGGGGAATTGCGGCCAGGAAGGCAAGTCCTGCATAGCGCGGGCCTTGCCGAGCATATGTCGGTGCATAAAAAAGAAGTCGATACCCGAGCCGTTGCGGTCCTTGTGGTCACCGCGCGCGTCGCGCTCCTGGCCGCGCGGGCCAGGCTGCCAACCGATACCGCGCAAGGCATCGCGCTTGTCGTCGGGGAGCTTGTGCCACTGATCGCGGGTGGCGTGCCACAACTGATGGAACAGGCGATGTTCGGGGGCGATCAACCAGGCCAGCAGGGTCGGGTCCAGGCCAATGCGTTGGCGGGCTTCGGGGAAACTGTGCTTGTGGGCAATAAAACGGTTATCGCGCTCGGTCATGGCCAGGGGGCGATCGAGGTCGAGGATCTGCCCGCTGAGGGTGCTGCTGCCGGCGTTGGCGAAATCGGCCCAGACTTCGTCGAGGGTCATTGTGAATTCGTAGGCCGGCACGCCGTCGGTGGCGTTGCGGTCGATCAGGCGCCAGTAGAGCAAAGCGCCCTCGCCCGTTACCAGATCGCCGAGCACGCGGTAGCGCGGCTCGCCCTCGGCACGCAGATTGGCGGCGGTGTCCAGGTAGCCGCGCAGGCCACGGCCACGGGGGGCGATGTCCAGCAGCAATTGCAGGCCCTCCAACGGCAGGCCCTTGAGGCCGGCATCGCGACCTTCCAGGCGCAGGCTCCACACCCCACGCAAGGTGTTGGCCAGGTGCTGCCCGGCGCTGTCGGCCAGGTCCACCGTGGCTTCGCCGGGAGTGATGGGCAACGCTTCTTCGCGCGTCAACTCGCGATGGGCATAGAAAGCCGCCGGCACCGCGGCACCTGTGAGCGCCAGGCCGGCGATGAAGCCACGTCGAGAGAGGGTCATTGTCTACCTTAGGAAACGCCTTTATCAGAGCTAGAACGTACGCAGCCCGGGGAAATTTACCGTGCGCCGCCGGCGCCTAAATTTCGCCGCCCATGGCTCGTTCTTCCCTGATAGCGATGGCCTCAACTGACTGAGATGGCAATGACAAAACCACGTTCGAACAAGGCGCTGTTTATCGGCTTGCCACTGGCGCTGGCCATCGGTGCCGGGGCTGGCTGGCTGGTCTGGGATCACTGGTTCAAAGGCAATGCCGGTTACCCGCTGGCGGTGATCAAGCAGGCCAATGAGCTGCAGGATCGCGTGCTGTCGTTCGACAGCCATATCACCGTGCCCATCGATTTCGGCACCGCCGGCAACGAGGCCGACAAGGACGGTGAAGGCCAGTTCGACCTGGTCAAGGCCGCGCGCGGACGCTTGTCCGGCGCGGCGCTGACGATCTTCGGCTGGCCGGAAATCTGGAACGGCCCCAATGCGCCGCACAAGCCGACCGAAGGCTTCATCGAAGCGGCGCGCCACGAGCAGGAGGTGCGCTACAAGATCATCAGCGCCATGGTGCGCGACTTCCCCAACCAGGTCGCCATCGCCTACACCCCGGATGACTTTCGGCGCCTGCACGGGGAAGGCAAGTTTGCGATTTTCATCAGCATGCTCAACGCCTACCCCTTGGGCAACGACCTGAACCAGCTTGACCTGTGGGCCGCGCGCGGCATGCGCATGTTCGGTTTCAGCTACGTGGGCAATAACGCCTGGTCCGACTCGTCGCGCCCACTGCCGTTTTTCAATGATTCGGTGGATGCGCTGGATGGGCTTTCGGACATCGGCAAGCAAGCCGTGCAGCGCCTCAATGACCTGGGGGTGATCATCGATGTTTCGCAGATGTCGACCAAGGCCTTGGAGCAAGTGGCGCAACTGAGCCGTACGCCGATGGTGGCGTCGCACTCGGCGCCGCGGGCGGCGGTGGATATTCCGCGCAACCTCAGCGACAAAGAGCTGCAACTGATCAAGCAGAGTGGCGGCGTGGTGCAGATTGTCGGCTTCTCGGCCTACCTGCGCCCACTCAGCCAACCGACCCAGGACAAGCTCAACCAACTGCGCGCGCGCTTCGACCTGCCGCCGCTGCCCAACCTGGCCATGGCGCTGATGCCGGGCGACGCGATCATCGCCGCCTGGCCGGAGCAGAAGTTCGGCGAGTACGCCAGCGCGCTGTACGCCATCCTCGACGAAGAACCCAAGGCCAGCCTCAAGGACCTGGGGGATGCCATCGATTACACCGTGCGCAAGATCGGCATCGACCATGTGGGCCTGTCGTCGGACTTCAACGACGGCGGCGGTATCGACGGCTGGAACAACGTTGGCGAGATTCGCAACGTCACCGCCGAACTGATCCAGCGCGGCTACTCCGAGGCGGATATCGCCAAGCTGTGGGGCGGCAATTTCCTGCGCGTGTGGGAGCAGGTTCAACACGCCGCCAAACCTGTGGCGCAACGCTAATCAACCATGAAGTAAGTCCATGACCGACCGTCGTACATTTCTCAAGCACGCTGGGGTGTTGGCCGCCAGCCTGCCTCTGGGCGCCGCCCTTCTACCCCAGGTCGCAGCCGCCGAACCAACGAACAACCCATGGGCGGGTTTCAAGCAATTATTCAACCAAGACCCGGACTACCTGCACTTTTCCAACTTCCTGGTGGCGTCGCACCCCAGGCCCGTGCGCGAGGCCATTGAACGCTACCGCGTGCAGATTGATCGCAACCCCGGCCTGGCCATGGACTGGGACCTGCAGGAAACCTGGAAGCGCGAAGGCCAGGTGCGCGAATGGGCCGGGCGTTACCTCAAGGCCACGCCGCCGCAGATTGCCCTCACCGGCAGCACCTCCGAAGGCTTGGCCATGATTTACGGCGGCCTCCATGTGCGCGCCGACCAGGAGATTCTCACCACCGTTCACGAGCATTACGCGACCCAGAACGTGCTGGATTTTCGGGCGCGACAACAAGGCACCCAGGTGCGGCGGATCAGCCTGTTCGAAAGCCCCAGCCGAGTATCGGTCGATGAAGTGCTGGGCAATATCCAGCGCGCCATCCGCCCCAACACCCGGGTGCTGGGCATGACCTGGGTGCAGTCCGGCAGCGGTGTGAAGCTGCCCATTGGCGAAATCGGCACGCTGGTGGCCGACCACAACCGCCAGCGCGACGAACGTGATCGCATTCTGTATGTGGTGGATGGTGTGCACGGTTTGGGCGTAGAGAACCTCGATTTCCCGGACATGCACTGCGACTTTTTCATCGCCGGCACCCATAAGTGGATGTTCGGCCCGCGCGGCACCGGTCTGGTCTGCGCCCGCGACCCCGAAAACAAATACGTCACGCCCATGGTGCCGACGTTTTCCGAAGACAAGGACTTCGCCACCATCATGACCCCGGGTGGCTTCCATGCCTTCGAACATCGCTGGGCGGCGGACGAGGCATTCAAGCTGCACTTGCAACTGGGCAAGGCGCCGGTGCAGGCACGCATCCACGCGCTCAACCGTGAACTCAAGGAACAGTTGCAGGCCCATCCGCGCATCGAACTGGTTACGCCTCAGAGTAGCGAGCTGTCGGCCGGCTTTACGTTTTTCCGGGTCAAGGGCCAGGACTGCGAGGCCGTGGCGGCGCACATGGTGCGCCAGCGCGTGGTGATCGATGCGGTGGACCGCGACGTCGGCCCAGTGATCCGCACCGCCCCTGGCCTGCTCAATTCCAGCGAAGAGATCCAACGCTTCATGACCCTGCTCAGCGCACGGGCGTGATGCCTATTTTCACCTTTTGAACCCGAGGCCCCCTATGCGCGCATCCCGATTCAAACCTTTGACCGCCCTGGCCCTGACGGCCGTGTGCGGTGCCAGCCTGCCGAGCCTGGCCCACGCCGCCGCGCCAGCCGCCGGCAAAGTGTTCAAGGACTGCAAGGACTGCCCGGAAATGGTGGTGCTGCCCGCCGGCACCTTCACCATGGGCACGCCGGCAGATGAAGTCGGCCGCGAGCCGGACGAAGGCCCGATGCACGAAGTGACCTTTGCCAAGCCGTTCGCCATGAGCCGCTTCCAGATCACTGCCGGCGAATGGGACAGCTACGTGCGCCAGACCGGCGTAAAGATCGCCGACGGCGACACTCGCCCCGGCCGCGAATGTATCGCCAGCAAGCCGCGCTATCCCCAGGGCCCACGCCAGCCGGCGGTGTGCATGGACATGGACGATATAAAAAACTACGTGGCCTGGCTGTCGAAGAAGACCGGCCAGCAGTACCACATGGTCAGCGAGGCCCAGCGCGAGTACGCCGCCCGCGCCGGCTCCACCGGGCCATTCCCCTTCCCGTTCGATGCGGGCAAGGACTACAGCATCGCCGAACACGCCAATACCTACGGCCCGGCGGACGGCTACAGCTATTCCTCGCCTGTGGGCAGCTACCCACCGAATGCGTTTGGCCTGTACGACATGCACGGCAATGTCTACGAACGCGTGGCCGATTGCGAACACCCCAACTACATCGGCGCACCTACCGACGGCAGCGCCTGGGTTGAACCGAACTGCGAGTCTTACCAGATCCGTGGCAATGACTGGGGCGAAGCACCGGTGTTCTCACGCTCGGGCAACCGCAACAATATCTACCCGCAGACACGCGGGGATTGGATTGGGTTCAGGGTCGTGCGCGACCTCTGATTGGGTTGTGGTGAAAGGACTTGCGGTGGTGAGCGGGCTTGCCCCGCGCGGGGCTGCGAAGCGGTCCCGCTCCAGACAATATGGTTTATCTGGTAAACCGAGGTGCCTGGGTTTGGGGCCGCTTCGCGCCCCAGCGCGGGGCAAGCCCGCTCACCACAACCGCACTCTCGCAAGCTTAGCCACGACGGCGCATGCCCCCGATCCGTTGTAGTGAGCAGGCTTGTCCTGCGCTGGGCTGCGAAGCGGCCCCGCTCCAGACAATGTGATTTATCTGGTAAACCGAGGCGCCTGGTTTTGGGGCCGCTTTGCGCCCCGGCGCGGGGCAAGCCCGCTCACCACAACCACACACTCGCAAGCTTAGCCACGACGGTACATGCCCCCGATCCGTTGTAGTGAGCAGGGTTGTCCTGCGCTGGGCTGCGAAGCGGCCCCGCTCCAGACAATGTGATTTATCTGGTAAATCGAGGCGCCTGGTTTTGGGGCCGCTTCGCGCCCCGGCGCGGGGCAAGCCCGCTCACTACAACCACACACTCGCAAGCTTAGCCACAACGGCGCATCCCCCGACCCGTTGTGGTGAGCAGGCTTGTCCTGCGCTGGGCTGCGAAGCGGCCCCGCTCCAGCCAATGTGATTTATCTGGTAAACCGAGGCGCCTGGGTTTGGGGACGCTTCGCGCCCCAGCGCGGGGCAAGCCCGCTCACTACAGAAGCCTGATTTTTAGGGTTGGCTTTGTTTGGCCAGGCGCTCCAGCCCTTCATGCAAGGCCGGGAACAGGCTGTTGTTGAAGTTGTTCCAGCGCAGTTCGAGGATGGTGTCGTCCGCTGCGATGTCGGTGTTGAGCACGTCATGGAACACTTCGCCGGAGTCGATGCCATTGTCCACGTAGTGGAACGAAGCGCCGGTGCGGTACAGCGGCTCGCATGGCTGGGTTGCCTTGGTCGTCCAATCCACCACCGCTTGGCCACGGGCGCCGTACAGCGCGTTCCAGGTGGCGTAGGCGCCACGGCGCTCGTAGGGCGAGTCGATGCGAGTGATCCCAGGGTGAATGTTCATGATCCGACGGGCAAACGGCGCACCCGGCCGTACCAGTTCATCGAGGATCACCAACAGGCCGTCGAGCACCACGATATCCGCCTTCAATTCCACCAGCGTGTCATGCAAACGACGCTCGAAGTCCTGCTTGCCGGCGATGTGTTCGGCACTGCCCCGTGGCAGGCGGCGGTAGGTGGACGGCACGCTCAGCAGCAAATCGTTGACCAGCGTGCCCTGCACCCGCAGGTCAGCCGGGTACAGCCACTGGCGACCCGGCTGGTAGGCAAAGCCATAATCGGCCACCAGTTGCTGATCCCGAGGGTTCTGCTCATCGTCGTCATACACCACGCCTACCAGGTGATAAGCCTCGCCCAATGGCGTGTCGTTGAGCGACCCCACCAGAAACTCCAGCACCGACTTCATATAGCGCTGGTGATCCTTGTAGGCCACCGGCTGCCCGGCCTTATCGGCGGCGGCGTTTCTCAGGGACCACACGTACACCAGATTCTTCTTCGTCATTGTTTCGCTCTCGCTGAAGGGATCACGCACCGCGCGGCTACGCGTGCGCCTACACAACAAGAACGAACCAGCTCCCGGGCAATTTATCCGCCGCCTTCACCGCCAGGCGCACCAGGCTAAATCGTCACGGCAATGCTTCGTTTGTCATGGGTAAGGGTCTGTGTGCCCAGCCCCCTCTTTTCACTTTCCGGGAAGTACTTATGACCGACCCCAAGCGCGGCGCCTTCAACGGTCTGCTCGCATTGCTCAGGCCCTTTCGCACCATCGTCACGGTCTCCGTGGCCCTGGGCATGGCCGGCGGCCTGGCCATCACGTTGCTGCTGGCGACGATCAATAACGCCCTGCACTCGCCCCAAGGCATGACCCAGGGGGTGATCCTGACTTTTGCTGCGTTATGCGTGCTGGCGTTGGTCAGTTCGATCGTGTCGGATATCGGCACCAACTTTGTCGGTCAACGCATTATTGCGGCGCTGCGCAAGGAGTTGGGCGAGAAAGTGCTGTCGGCGCCTATCGAACAAATCGAGCGCTACCGCACCCATAAGCTGATCCCAGTGCTGACTCACGACGTCGATACCATCAGCGATTTTTCCTTTTCTTTCACGCCCCTGGCCATCGCTACTACGGTGACCCTCGGATGCCTGGGCTACCTGGCGTACCTGTCGGTGCCCATGTTCCTGATCATGGTCGTGGCGATTGTGATCGGCACCGCCGTGCAGTACGCGGCGCGTTCTGCGGGCATCCAGGGTTTTGAAGCGGCCCGTGACCAGGAAGACGAGTTGCAGCGTTATTACACCGCCATCGCTTCGGGCGCCAAGGAGTTGCGCATCCACCGCCCCCGTCGCTACCGGATGAATACCCATCGCATCCAGGCGACCGCCGACCGCATCGGTGATATCCAGATCCGCTCGGTGAACATCTTCATCGTCGCCAAAACGTTCGGCTCGATGCTGTTCTTCGTGGTCATCGGTCTGGCGCTGGCGTTCCAAGCCTATTACCCCAGCCCTGACCCGGCCGTGATCACCGGTTTCGTCCTGGTTTTGCTGTACATGAAAGGCCCGCTGGAACACGTAGTGACCGCACTACCGATCGTCAGCCGTGCGCAGATCGCGTTCTCGCGTATCGCTGAACTGTCCGAGCGGTTCTCATCCCCTGAGCCCCATCTGCTGCTCGAAGACAGCGAGGCGCCAAAACCGGTGGTGCACAGCCTGGAACTGCGTGGGGTGAGCTACAGCCCGCCGCCGGTGGACGGCAGCGAACCGTTCCATCTGGGCCCGATCGACCTGAGCATCAAGCAAGGCGATATCGTATTTATTGTCGGCGAAAACGGCTGCGGCAAGACCACGCTGATCAAATTGCTGCTGGGGCTTTACACCCCGCAATCCGGCGAAATCCACCTCAATGGCCAACCCGTTAGCGCCACGAGCCGTGACGATTACCGCCAACTGTTCACCACGGTGTTCGCGGACTATTACCTGTTCGATGATCTCGTTCAGGGCGGAGGGAAAACCTCGCTGGATAGCGCAGCCCAATACCTGGAGCGCCTGGAAATCGCGCATAAGGTCACGATCAAAGACGGTGCGTTCAGTACCACCGACCTCTCCACCGGCCAACGCAAGCGCCTGGCACTGGTCAACGCATGGCTGGAAGAACGCCCAGTGCTGGTGTTCGACGAATGGGCCGCCGACCAGGACCCGGCCTTCCGTCGCATCTTCTATACCGAGCTGCTGCCGGACCTCAAACGCCTGGGCAAAACCATCGTCGTGATCAGCCATGACGACCGCTATTTCGACATCGCCGACCAGTTGGTGCGACTGCGCGCGGGCCAGGTGGTGCATGAACGGGAGCTGGCGTGAATTTTTTTTCCGGTTTCTGCAGGTAGGAACGTCTCACTACTGTTAATGAGAACTAACCTCAATAAAATCAAACTGCCCACCTAAAACATAGAAGAGAACGCCCCATGTCTGCACGACTCGGTCTGAGCCCCTTGAGTAAAGCGCTATCCATGCGAAGGGCCCTGCATGTCAACCTCAAGCCCAGCGCGCTCGCGCTTGCGGTGTCGCTGCCTCTTGCCGGTTATGTTCAAGCCCAGGCGCTTGAGATCAATATTCCTGCACAACCGTTGGGGACGGCGCTGCAGGAATTTGGTCGCCAGACCAATATGCAAGTGTTGTACAGCCCGACGGACGTCCAGAACAAAAGCAGCGCCACAGTCAAGGGTAAGCTCGCACCGGAACAGGCCATCGCCGCGCTGCTCAAAGGTTCGGGGATAAACTACAGCTTGCAGGGCAACGCCATAACCATCAGCGCCAACAGCAGCTCCAGTACCCTGGAGCTGGGTGCGACCCAGGTCAACGCGAACCAGTTGGGTACGGTCACCGAAGGCACCGGTTCCTACACCCCAGGCACCATTGCAACCGCCACGCGCATGGTCCTCACCCCCCGACAGACGCCGCAATCGATCTCGGTGGTTACCCGCCAAGCCATGGATGACTTCGGGCTGACCGGCATCGACAACGTGATGCGCCATACACCGGGCATCACCGTCTCGACTTACGACAGTGAACGCACCAACTATTATTCGCGCGGTTTTGCCATCCAGAACTTCCAGTACGATGGCATTCCAATGACCCGCAACGCGCCCTACTCGGCCGGGCAGACCCTGACCGACATGGCCATCTACGACCGGGTCGAAGTGCTCAAAGGCGCAACCGGCCTGCTCACCGGCGCTGGCGGCCCCGGCGGCACCATCAACCTGGTGCGCAAAAAACCTACTGCGCAGTTCCAGGGGCATGTGGAGCTGGGCGCGGGATCGTGGGACAAATACCGCTCGGAAATCGACGTCAGCGGCCCCTTGACCGAGACCGGTAACGTGCGAGGTCGCGCCGTGGCTGCGTACCAGGACGAGCACTCGTTCATGGATCACTATCAGCGTAAAACCAGCGTGTTCTACGGCATTCTTGAAGTCGACCTGGATGAAGACACCCTGCTCACGGTAGGCGCCGATTACCAGGACAACGACCCCAAAGGCTCCAGCTGGTCCGGCAGCAGTCCTGTGTATGACTCGGCAGGCAACCCGATCACCTTGCCGCGCTCCTTCAACAATGGCGCGAAATGGAGCAAGTGGGAGCAATACTCGCGCACCGCGTTCGCGACGCTGGAGCACACCTTCAGCAACGGCTGGGTCGCCAAAGGGCAGTACAACCACCAGATCAACGGCTACAACGCTCCACTGGGCTCCCTGGCCTCACCGAATCCGACCACCGGGCTGTCTTCGGTCTATGGCCAAAAGTACACCGGTGAAACCATCAGCGACAGCGGTGATATGTACCTGACCGGCCCATTCAGCATGCTCGGGCGCGAACACGAGTTGGTGATCGGCTCGTCCATCTCGTCGTCCCATTGGGTAGGCAAGGACTACTACAGTCCGACATTCACCAATAACGTCATTGACTTCTACAACTGGAATGGCGACAGCATTGAGCCGAACTGGGGCGATGTCGGTTTCAAAAACGACGAAACCACCCGCCAATCCGGCGTGTACATGACCGGCCGTTTCAGCCTGACCGATGACTTGCACCTGTTGCTCGGCACGCGTATCGCCAACTATCAGGTCACGGGTACCAGCGATACCAAGGACACCGGCAAAGTCATTCCCTATGCCGGCCTGACCTATGATCTGGACGACAACTACTCCCTCTACGCCAGCTACACCGAGATCTACCTGCCGCAAACGGCGTATCGGGACGCGAGCAACAAAATGCTGGAGCCGGATGAAGGCACCAACTACGAGATCGGTCTCAAGGGCGAGTTCTACGAGGGCCGCCTGAACGCCAGCCTGGCTTACTTCGAAGTGCATGAGGAAAACCGCGCGGAATTCGACAGCACCGCCGATAAGTCCCTGGTCGACAACCCCTACAAGGGCATCACCGCCAAGACCAAAGGCTATGAAGCGGAAATCTCCGGCGAACTTGCACCTGGCTGGCAATTGCAGGCCGGATACACCCATAAGATCATTCGCGACCAGAGCGGTACGAAGGTGTCCACGTGGGAACCGGAAGATCAGGTTAACTTCTACACCACCTACAAGCTTACCGGCCCCTGGGACAAACTCACCCTGGGCGGTGGCGCGCGCTGGCAGGGTGAGGGTTGGCAGTACCTGAACAACCGCCCGAAAAGGACCACCGACAAATTCTCGCAGGACCCGTACTGGCTGGTGGACGTAATGGCACGCTACCAAGTGACCGACAATGTGTCCGCCACCCTCAACGTCAACAACCTGTTCGATAAGAAGTACTACACCAACATCGGCTTCTATAACTCCTCGTACTACGGTGACCCACGCAACGTCATGCTGACCACGCGCTGGAGCTTCTAACTCGGCCGTAATAAAAAAGCCCCTGGCCATTTATGTGGCCAGGGGCTTTTGTTTGCCTGGGGCATTAGCCCATGACTGATGCAAAACTGCCGACAAACTGAGGGTTATCGACAATCCGGTCGTGAGTCGTGTCGATCAGCGTCGACTGGGTGATCCCCGCCGCGCCGATGACGGCCCGCATACTGGACTCAATCAGCTCACGATGCTGCCCGCCCTTGCTGCGCGATGCCCACCAGCAAGCGATGGGGGCTTTGATCGGCGCATAGTCGGCGTCCTGCAACCTGAGGTCCAGCAAGCGTTTCACCTCCCAGGACACCTGCGCTTCACTGCCCTCCAGCAACTCATGCCGCAAGCTTTCGTAGGCAGTGCCCAAGGTGCGTTGCGCCCAGCTATCCACCCTCGCCCACCGCTGCGTATCGTCACCCTCGTCTCTGCTGCCCAGCCACACGGCGTGGATCTGTTCGGCATGGTGCGGAAATAGCACACCGAGCATCTCGGCGCGTTGCTCGCTGACGGACACCACGCGCTCTTCGGCGGCGGTTTGTGCATCCCAGAACCCGGCGACGCGGTACGGCGGCGGCGCATCGATCCAACCCACGCAAGCCACTTCACGACCGGCCTGTTCCAGACGATAAGCCACCTCCATCGCCAGATTCCCCCCCAGCGACCAACCTGCCAGACGGAAAGCGCCCTGAGGTTGTGCCCCCAACAGTTGAGCGGTGTAATCCTCAACCATGCTTGTCCAGGACGGGACTTCGCCGCCCTCTTGCGCCAGCGCGCGGCAGATCACCCCGATCACCGGTCGCTGGTCACGCAGTGCCAGGGCAATCGCTTTGTAGCAATGCACCGAACCGTAACTGGGGTGGAACACAAACAATGGCGTGCCCGGCGCGCCGCTGTTAAGTGGCACGAGCAAATCGCTGCGGGTGCTGCCGTGCAGGCTGTCGACTTGCCCCTGCACCGTGGGGTTGAGCATCAACTGGGCCACCGATACGCTGACCCCGGTTGCGGCACGGATGCGCTCCTTGAGCAACAACACCAGCAGGGAGTGACCGCCCAGTTCGAAGAAATTATCGCGCAGGCCCACCCGTGGCACGCCCAAGAGATCGGACCAGATAGCCGCCAGTTGTTGCTCGTGCACGCTCTGCGGCGCCAAGTAGGCGGCCTGTTGTGGGGCATCGGGCGTGGGCAGGGCCTTGCGGTCCAACTTGCCATTGGGGCTTAACGGCATGCGGTCGAGCACCACCCATTGCCCAGGCACCATGAAGTCCGGCAGATGCCGCGCCAGATGCGCACTGAGCGCATCGCGCCAGCCCTCGACCGCGTCGTGCAGCACCACGTAGGCCACCAGGTGCTTACCTTCCAAGACTTGCACACTCGCCGCACGCACCCATTGGTGCTCCAGCACACGCGCCTCGATTTCGCCCAGTTCGATGCGCAAGCCACGCAGCTTGACCTGGTGATCCAGGCGCCCCAGGTATTCAATCACCCCGTCAGAGCGCTGGCGTACCCGATCACCACTGCGGTACAGCCGCGCACCGGCATGAAACGGGCACGGCACAAACCGTTCGGCAGTCAGTGCCGGTCGTTGATGGTAGCTGCGCGCCAGTCCGACGCCGCCCAGGTACAACTCACCCGACACGCCCGCCGGCACCGGCATCAATTGCGCATCGAGCACATACGTGGCCAGGTTGGCTATCGGCCGGCCGATGGGCACGCTGTCGCAGTCTTCGGCGACACAGGTCCAGTGGGTCACGTCGATGGCCGCTTCGGTCGGGCCATACAGGTTATACAGCCCGGCCCAGGGCAGTTTAGCGAAGACCTGCTGCTGCACATCCACCGGTAACGCCTCGCCACTGCACACGATGCGGCGCAGACTCTGGCAGCGGATGACGCCTGGGTCTTGTACAAACGCCTGCAGCATCGACGGCACAAAATGCAATGTGGTGACCTGATGGCGATCGATCAGGCCGATCAAGCGCTCGGGATCGCGGTGATCGCCTGGCGCGGCAACCACCAGCTGTGCGCCGGTCATCAATGGCCAGAAGAACTCCCACACCGATACGTCGAAGCTGAACGGCGTCTTCTGCAACACCGCATCGCGGGCGTCCAGGCAGTAGGTATCCTGCATCCAGCACAAGCGATTGGTCAGCGCGCCATGACGGTTGCCGGCCCCCTTGGGTTTGCCGGTAGAGCCGGACGTATAGATCACATAGGCCAGGTGCTCGCCGTCCAAAGCGACATTAGGATTGGCATCACTGAGCCCATCGAGCCTTTCCTCATCCAGCAGCAGCACCTCAAGACCTGCGGGTATCGGCAGTGCTTGCAGCACCTGCGTCTGGGTCAACAGCAACTTCACCGCACTGTCGTGCAGCATGTAGGCCAGGCGTTCGCGCGGGTACTCCGGGTCCAGCGGCACATAGGCGCCCCCGGCCTTGAGCACGGCCAGCAGTCCCACCACCATCTCGACGCAGCGCTCTACCGCCAGCCCCACCAGCACATCCGGGCCAACTCCCAACGCTATCAAGCGATGTGCCAAACGGTTGGCACGCCGATTAAGCTCGGCGTAACTCAAGGATTGCTCGGCAAAATACAGCGCCGGCGCTTCGGGGGTGCGCTCGACCTGCGTTTCGATCAGGTGATGCACGCAGCGGTGCAGAGGGTAAGCCTGGGCGGTGGCGTTCCAACCGTGGACGATGCGGTGTCGCTCATCGCGGTCGAGCATCTCCAATTCACCAATCGGTTGCCGTGCATCTTGGGCCATGCCCTGCAATAGATGCTGCCAGTGCATGGCCATGCGCTGCACGGTTGGCCCGTCGAACAGGTCCGTGGCGTAGGTCAGCGCGGCCCAGATACCGTCGGCGGACTCGCGGGTGTCCAGACTCAGGTCGAACTGCGCGGTGCGGCTCTGCCACTCCAGGCTTTCGACCTGCAGCAGCCCCGGCGACTGGGCGCTGCCGGCTTTGCGAGTATCGGCCTGGTGATTGAACATCACTTGGAACAAGGGGTTATGGCTGAGGTTGCGCTCCGGCTGCAAGGCCAGCACCAATTGTTCGAAAGGCAGGTCCTGATGCGCCTGAGCCTCCAGCGCACGGGCCCGCACTTGCTGCAATAACGTGGACACTGACATCTGCCCGTCGATATCCGCCCTAATCACTTGGGTGTTCACAAAAAAGCCGATCAAGCGTTCGGTTTCGACACGATTGCGGTTGGCCGTCGGCACCCCGATGCGGATATCCGGCTGGCCGCTGTAGCGATACATCAGCACTTGGAACGAGGCCAGCAACAGCATGAACATCGTCACGCCTTCACGCTGCGCCAGGTCGCGCAGCGCAGCCACAAGGCCCGCCGGCAACGCAATGTCCAGGCTCGCGCCACGGTGACTTTGCAGCAGCGGGCGGGCACGATCGAAAGGCAGCGCCAATACCGGCTGCTCGCCCCCCAGGCGACCGCGCCAGTAATCCAGTTGGCGATCCTGTTCGCCGGCCTCCATCCACGCCCGCTGCCACAAGGCGTAATCGGCATACTGGATCGGTAAGGCGGGTAATTGCGCCTCATCCCCCTGGGCGTACGCGGCATATAACTGCACCAGTTCCTCGACCATGATCTGCATCGAGTGCCCATCCGACACGACATGGTGCTGAACCAACACCAGCACATGCTCTTGCGCGTCAAGACGCATCAAGGCGACGCGCAGCAACGGACCGTTCTGCAAATCGAAGGGCTGGGCGATCAGCGCGTCCAACCGGTCGGTCACCTGGGCCTGGTCAATCTCCATGGATTGGATCCGCACTGTGGCCTGTGAGTCGACCACCTGCACCCGACGCTCGCCGTCCTGACGCAGGCAGGTACGCAGGGTTTCGTGGCGGGCAACCAGGCTATCGAAGCTGCGCTGCAATGCCGCGACGTCCAATGGCCCGCGCAAACGCAACGCCGTGGGCAGGTGATAAGCGGCGCTGTCGGGCTCCAACTGCCAGATAAACCACTGCCGCTCCTGAGCGTAGGACAGCAGCAACTGCGGCGCCTCATCGCGGGTCACTGGAATCGGTAAGTTGGCGGGCGAGACATCCTCGGCGAGCATCTTTTGCAGGTAGACCCGGCGCTGTTCCAGCGGCAAGCCGATAAACCGTTTGACGATGCGTTGTGCAACCTGAGTGTCCATCAAAACGGCCCCATATCATCAAACAGCGCATCGAGACGGCTGAGTTTGTCTTGCGTCACCGCACCGCCCCGCCCTTCAAGGTGCGCCGCCAGGCGCCGTACATCCGGGTGCTGGAAAATATCCTGCGGTGAGGGTCGCAGGCCCAGTTCAAGCTGCATACGCGAAATAATGTTGATCACCAGCAAGGAATGCCCGCCCAGTTCAAAGAAGTTGTCATTAAGGCCCACGCGCTCGACTTCCAGCACCTGCGCCCAGATCGCCGCAATCTGCTGCTCCAGCTCGCTTTGCGGCGCTTCATAAACACTGGACGGCTGGCCCGCATCGGCCTTGGGCAGCGCCTTGCGATCCAACTTGCCGTTGGGACTCAACGGCATCTGCTCCAGCAGTACCCACTGCGCCGGCACCATGTAATCCGGCAGGTGTTCGGCCAGGTGCGCACCGAGCACCTCGCGCCAGTCGCCGTGGACATGGTGCAGCACCAGGTAACCCACCAAGTACTTGCCGTCCACCGCCAGCACCGCCGCTTCGCGGACCTGCTCGTGTTCCAGCAACCGCGCTTCGATCTCGCCCAGCTCGATGCGCAGGCCGCGCAGCTTGACCTGATGGTCGATACGCCCGGCGTATTCGATCACTCCGTCTTCGCGGTAGCGCGCCAGGTCGCCGGTGCGGTACAGGCGCTCGCCGTGCACGAACGGGTGGGCGATAAAGCGTTCGGCGGTCAATGCAGGACGGCGGTGATAACCACGTGCCAGGCCCGCGCCGCCCAGGTACAGCTCGCCCAGCACGCCGACCGGCACCGGTTCGAAATTATCGTCAAGCAGGTAGCAGCCCAAATTGGCAATCGGACGGCCAATCGGCACGGTGTCGCGGCCTTCGTCGACGCAAGTCCAGTGGGTCACGTCGATGGCGGCCTCGGTCGGGCCATACAGGTTGTACAGCCCAGCGTGCGGCAGCTTGGCGAACACCTGCTGCTGCGCATCCACCGGCAACGCCTCACCGCTGCACACGATGCGTTGCAGGCTCCGGCAACTGGACACCGCCGCATCCTGCAAGAACGCCTGCAACATCGACGGTACAAAGTGCAGCGTGGTGACCTGTTCGGCGTTGATCACCTGGATCAATCTGGCTGGGTCGCGGTGATCGCCAGGGGCGGCAATCACCAGGCGCGAGCCGGTCATCAGCGGCCAGAAAAACTCCCACACCGACACGTCGAAACTGAACGGAGTCTTTTGCAATACGCTGTCGGCCGCGCTTAACCCATAGGCTTCCTGCATCCATTGCAGGCGGTTGAGCAAGGCCGAATGACGGTTGCCCGCGCCTTTGGGTTGGCCAGTGGAGCCCGAGGTGTAGATCACGTACGCAAGGTTTTCGCCGTCCAGCGCGACAGCCGGGTTTTGCTCGCTGTATTGCTCGTAACTCGACTCGCCCAGCACCAGGGTTTCCAAGCCTTGCGGAATCGGCAACTGGCCGAGCAACGGCGCCTGGGTCAGCAACAATTGCACGCCGCTGTCGTCGAGCATGTAGGCCAGGCGTTCGCGTGGGTAGTCGGGGTCCAGCGGCACATAGGCGCCGCCGGCTTTGAGCACCGCAAGCAGGCCGATAACCATGTCGAAGGAGCGCTCCACGGCCAGGCCCACCCGCACATCCGGGCCGACACCGGCCTCGATCAAGCGATGGGCCAGGCGGTTGGCGCGGCGGTTGAGCTCGGCGTAGTCGATACGTTGCTCGGCAAACACCAGGGCCGTGGCCTGCGGCTGGCGCTCGGCCTGGGCTTCGATCAGGTGATGTACCCACTGATTTTGCGGGTAGTCGCGGGCGGTGGCGTTCCAGGCATACACCGTGGTGTGACGCTCAGCGGCAGTCACCGACGGCAAGTCGGCCAAACGTGTATGTACCGGGTTTGCCAATGCCAGCAGCAAATGGCTGAAGTGCGTAGCCAGGCGTTGGATATCCGCGTCGCTGAAGGCTTGCCGGCTGTAATTGAACTCCAGCCCCAGAGTCTGCCCGACGCCCAGCAGCACCGTCAGCGGATAGTGGGTCTGTTCCAGGTTCTGCACTGGGCCAAACTGCAGCCCCGTAGGCGAGCCCTGCTCCAAGGCTTCGGACACCGGGTAGTTCTCGAACACCAGGATGCTGTCGAACAGCGCCTCGCCGCCTAAACCAGCCCAGCGTTGTACGTCGAACAACGGGGTATGTTCCTGCTCGCGCAACCTGAGATTTTGCGCCTGGATCTGCTGCAGCCATTGGCCGATCGACATTTGCGGGTCCGGGGTAGCCACCACCGGCAGGGTGTTGATGAACAACCCGACCAACTGCTCGATTCCCTGCAATTGCGCCGGACGCCCCGCCACCGTGGCGCCAAAGGCCACAGTCGCCTGGCCAGTCTGGCGCGCCAACAGCAGCAGCCACGCGCTTTGCACCAGCGTGTTGAGCGTGACTTTGTGGCCCTGGGCAAAAGCTTTCAAGCGCTGGGTCTGCGCCGGTTCGAAGTTAAGTGTGTGTTCACCGTTGGCCATCGGCAGCCCATCAAGGCCAGTCGACGCGCCACGGGCCAGGCGTGTGGGTTCTTGCAACGCGGCCAGCTGGGTTTTCCAGAATCCTTCGCTGGCGACTTTGTCCTGGCCCTGCAACCAACCGATGTAATCACGGTAACGTCCGAGCGCCGGACGCAAAGGCTCCCCGGCATAGTGTTGCAGCACCTCGCCAAACAGCTGCGAACCGCTCCAGCCATCCATCAGGATGTGATGATGGGTGTAGATCAAATGATGATTGGACGGCCCGGTACGCACCAGCACCAGATTCAGCAATGGCGCCTGTTCCAGGGCAAAGCCCTGGGCGCGTTGCGTAGCGGCCAGACCATCAAGCGCGGCGGCGCGATCCTCACGCCCCTGCCAATCGTGCTCCAACACTGTCACGTGCAAATGCTTGTAGACCACCTGCAATGGCTGGTTCAACTCAGCCTGCCAGAGGAAGCCACTGCGCAGCACCTCGTGGCGGTCCACCGCCGCTTGCCAGGCGCGCTCAAAACGCGGCACATCCAGACCGCGCACATCCACGCGCATCTGATTGATGTAGTCCCCCGAGCCCTCACTGTACAAGGACTGGAACAACAGACCCTGCTGCATCGGTGACAACGGATACAGGTCCTCGACCTCTGCCAACACCAGCGGCAACGTGTCCAATTGCGCCTGAGTCAGCCCGGCCAATGGAAAGTCCGACGGCGTCACGCCGCGATTGATCGGCAGGCAACAGTGCTCAATAAGCGCCTTGAGCTCCTCGGCATAATCATCCGCCAAGCGTTGCACGGTGGCCTCGTCGAACATCTCGCGGCTGAAACTCCAGCTCAAGCTCAGCTCGCCGCCGTACACCTGGCCGTTGATTTCCAACCAGTTGCCCAGTGGCGCGTCGAGGCTTTGATCGGCACCGGCAGCATCGCCCGACGGTGCAAACAGACTGCCTTGGCCGGCGTCGTCGAAACTGCCGTCGAACTGGCCCAGGTAGTTGAAGGTGATGCGCGGACGTGGCAGTTGGCTCAATGCTTGCTGCGCAGCATGATCGCCCAGGTAGCGCAGCGCGCCGAAGCCCAGGCCCTTGTCAGGAATTGCGCGCAGTTGCTCCTTGATGCCTTTGAGCGAATCCGCCAGGCTCGGCGCCGGCACCAGTTGCAGCGGGTAGAGGCTGGTGAACCAGCCGACCGTGCGCGTCAGGTCAATGTCATCGAACACGTCTTCGCGGCCATGGCCTTCCAGCCTGATCAGCATCGACGGGGTTCCCGTCCAGCGCACCATCACCCGGGCCAGGGCCGTCAGCAACAGATCGTTGATCTGGGTGCGGTAGGCGCTTGGGGCTTCCTGCAGTAACTGTCGGGTCCAGCGTTGGTCGAGGTGGGTCGTTACATTCAAGGCATGGCGGTTACTGAGGCTGGCCTGTGGGTTCGCTCCAGGCAGGCCGTCCGGGCTGGCGTGCAACTGCTGTTGCCACCAGGCCAGTTCCTGTTGCAACGCAGCACTGCCGGCATACCGGCGCAGCCGCTCAGCCCAGGCGCGAATCGAACTGGTTTTGGTCGGCAGTACCGCGCGGCCGTCCTGGGCAATCTGGCGGTAAGCCGTTTGCAAATCTTCCAGCAGGATGCGCCACGAAACACCGTCCACCACCAAGTGATGAATCACCAGCAGCAAGCGTTGCGAGCCGTCGGCCAGGTCCGCCAGCACCACACGTAACAGCGGGCCTGTACCCAGGTCGAGACTGCTATGGGCCTGTTCGCCCAGCGCTGCCAACGCCTCGGTATCGTTCACCTGGACGTGCCACAGTACTTGCTCGGCCTGATGCTGCGCGGCATCGCGATAGGCAGCGCTCCAACCGCTCGCCCCGTGGACGAACGCACTGCGCAAGGCGTCATGGTGCACGATCAACGCCTGCAAGGCGGCCCCCAGTATGGTCGGCTGCAACGGCTGGTGCGGGCGCAGGACCACAGACTGGTTCCAGTGATGACGCTGAGGGATCTGATCGGCAAAAAAGGCCTGTTGGATCGGTAGCAGCGCCAGCTCGCCGGTCAAGGCGGACTGATCGAGCACCACCGCGCCCTCGCCTTGACGAGCTACCGCCGCGAGGCTTTGCACGGTCTGGTGCTGGAACAAATCCTTGGGCGTGAAGCGAATACCAGCCTGCCGCGCGCGGCTGACCACCTGGATCGAAATGATCGAGTCGCCCCCCAGCTCAAAGAAGTTGTCGTTCACCCCCACCTGGGGCAAGCGCAACACCTCGGCCCAGATCGCGGCGATCTGTTGTTCCAGCTCGGTTTCGGGCGCCACGTAGGTCTGCTGCATCAGGCTCGCGTCCGGCGCCGGCAGGCCCTTGCGGTCGAGCTTGCCGTTGGGGGTCAG
>NZ_JBHGZU010000098.1:0-257 GCF_042610415.1 Pseudomonas sp. MD330_10 | reverse complement strand
CAGAATCATCAGCGCCACCCATCGCAACCTGTCAGAACGTGTGGCCATCGATAGCTTCCGCGAAGATCTTTACTATCGTCTCAACGGCGTTGAAATTAACCTGCCACCCTTACGTGAACGTAGCGACAAAGCGCAATTGCTGGCGTTTTTGCTTGCGAATGTAGCGCCAGGACAGGTTGTGGCGCTTGAGGAAAAGGCGCATAACGCTTTGCTCGACTACGCCTGGCCTGGCAACGTTCGGCAATTGCGCAACGTCC
>NZ_JBHGZU010000097.1:0-258 GCF_042610415.1 Pseudomonas sp. MD330_10 | reverse complement strand
CAGGGTGTTTTTCAGGGTCATGTTGTCGTTCAGATCGTGCTCGATGGAGAACGTACTGATTTCGGCGCGGGTCTTGCGGAAATCGCGGCCTTTGAGGCCGTAGAAGTTATCGCTGTCGCCGCCGTCGTTGGGTTTTTCGTGGACGTGGGCGGTGGCGGTGGCCGAACCGTAGCCGTAGGGAATCCCCGAGTCTGGCAGGTCGTCGCATTACAGATGGTAGTAGCTGAGGTTGTAGCGGGTGGGGGTGCCCAGGCCGAA
>NZ_JBHGZU010000096.1:0-259 GCF_042610415.1 Pseudomonas sp. MD330_10 | reverse complement strand
ATTTCTTATTTTTCGCAAAAATTAGCTTTTATATGACTAATAAGCTCAAGAATTGCATTAATTGTGACGTTTTTTCGATTAAAAATTCCATGGCGAGATATCGCATAGACACCAACCACAAGAATAATCAAAACAATTTCCAACTAATACGTCCGCGAATATCGCCAAGTAGTAGCAAATAGCCATCTGCTAAAAATTGCTATCAGTGGCAACTATTGCCTATGAAAAAGTTAAGAGCGCGCAGCAAACACTGTAGTAT
>NZ_JBHGZU010000095.1:0-259 GCF_042610415.1 Pseudomonas sp. MD330_10 | reverse complement strand
CACCGTCCGGGACTACCGTCAGGTTGAGTCACGCCTGTGAGCTGGGCTGGTGGGAATGCCGGATCAGCGACCAGGGCCCAGGTATAGCAACAGAGGATTTGCCGGAGCTGTTCAGCCAGTACCGGCGCTTTTATTCTGCACAGGGCAGCGAAGGGCTGGGGTTGGGGCTGACGATGGTTAAAGCGGTGGTTGATCGCCACAGAGGCCGGATCGACTGCGAAAGTACACTTGGCAAAGGCACCGCCTTCAGCCTACGTTT
>NZ_JBHGZU010000094.1:0-261 GCF_042610415.1 Pseudomonas sp. MD330_10 | reverse complement strand
CGCTGCGCTGATGCCGCCATGTACAACGCCAAGCAGAACGGGCGCAACCAGCATCGCGTCTTCACCGCGCGGCTGTCGCAGCGGGCACAGCGGCGTTTCCAGCTCGAGCACCACCGGCGGCGCGCGCTGGCGGCCGACGAGCTGTCGCTGCGCTTCCAGCCCATCGTCGATGCCACGACCATGCAGATGGGCGGCGCCGAGGTGTTGCTGCGCTGGCACAGCACGGAGCTGGGCGAGGTGTCGCCGGCGGAGTTCATCCCG
>NZ_JBHGZU010000093.1:0-262 GCF_042610415.1 Pseudomonas sp. MD330_10 | reverse complement strand
CCGCAATTCAGTATCGTGTGGGTGTTGCAGCGCAATCCCGTGCTGTTTTTGGTCTGCGATCAAGCGCAAATGGACGCCTGGAAAGCATGGCAAACCATGGCGGATCGCGTAGGGCAGGTGCCCGATAATGGCCTGGAGCGGCCCAGTGGGCATATGATGGAGGCGGTGGGGCGGTTGTGTCAGGTTTTTGCGCCGGACATTTGAGTGTCCTATTATTTATGGGGTCCTGGTCAAGCCAATTAGGCAAACTCGTCCTTCTTCG
>NZ_JBHGZU010000092.1:0-263 GCF_042610415.1 Pseudomonas sp. MD330_10 | reverse complement strand
ATCGCGTCCTTGATCGACGGGACGACAAAACCCAGATGGTGCAATCCGAAACCGTGACGCGAATGCCATTCGTGGTACGAGCTGGGGCCCTCGAGGAGTTCGATCAGCTCGATTTGGGGACCGACACCGACAAAAGCCAAGCGCATGCCGAACCGTCCTTCCTCACCTCGGTAGTTCAACTCCGGAACGTTGTCGGGCCAATACGTGTAGATCGACCAATCGTCTCGGCCGAGAATGCCGCTCCACAGTGCAACGGCCGATTC
>NZ_JBHGZU010000091.1:0-263 GCF_042610415.1 Pseudomonas sp. MD330_10 | reverse complement strand
AAAATCCTGCCCGATGACAGCGTCGTTGAATATACCTACGACCGCCAGGGCAATCTCCTCAGCGTCGACGACGGCCACTGGGCGCTGGCCTACGAATACGACCGCCAAAACCGCCTCACCGCCGAACACCAGGGCTGGGGCACCCTGCGCTATGGCTACGACGCCTGCGACCAGCTCAAGCACCTACGCCTGCCGGATAACAACCGCGTGGCCTTCAACCGCGACAAGGGCGGGCACCTAGCGACTGTTGAATTGAATGGCAA
>NZ_JBHGZU010000090.1:0-264 GCF_042610415.1 Pseudomonas sp. MD330_10 | reverse complement strand
AAGAAGCGCGGCAAAAAGCCCTGATCGCCCAGCAGGAAGCGGAAAAAAAGAGTCAGCGCGAAGCTGAACTGGCGGCCCCCACCGACGCTCCGGCACCCCGCAAACCGGCACATACAGCGCCGGGGCCACTGGTTTCCAGCGCCGGCGAGTCCTTCGGCGGACCATTTGCTTCGGAGCGAGGCAAACTTCCATGGCCAGTTGATGGTCGACTATTGGCAAGCTTTGGGGAAACCCGTGGCGATGACACCCGCGCCAAATGGGACG